>DAOUGX010000212.1:0-2399 GCA_034428855.1 Anaerolineaceae bacterium
GATCTATCGAAGGACTCAAATAAAATTAATAATACAAAATATATCTTTTTTATAATGATTTGCTATACTCTGCTGTACAGAAATTGATGATATCAATCTCTCATACCTTTTCTCGATCAATCAGGAGGATTAATGTCTCGTAAATCCAAACTTCCGCTACTCGCTCTTATTCTACCTTTATTGGTATCACTCGCCTGTAATTTTTCCTCAGGTGGGTCTGATTCTGAAGAAGATACATCATCCAGCGCTCCCACAGCAGAAACATCCGGCACCGTTCGCACCATCCCGACCAGTGAAGCCGGCCAGGAACCCACCTCTCTACCAGCTATCTCCTCGTCTTCTTCGGATGACAGCTCTTCGGCAGATAACACGCTTATCATGAAAGAGCCCATCTATATCCAGGATGAGCGTAATTTGATTACAGTCTTTCTATTAGAAAACCTGGATACCAGTGCCGGGGTGGAGGATATCGAATATACCATCACAGTTACTGATGCAGCTGGTGCAACCTTACGAACCGAAGATGGCTATATTGATTTCATTGCTGCAGGTTCCCGAACAGGTGTCGCCAGCCAGATGTTCCTGGATGAGGGCCAGGTAGTCGAAAATGTCGACATTGAATGGACTTATTACATGGATGCGGTTGGTTCGGATGATACGCCATTCACCTTTGAGAATTCTCGATACTATTTCGACCCGTATTGGGATCGTTTCACCACCGTCATGACCAACACTTCTTCCAGCTCATTCACCAACGTGAGGGTGGATATGATTGCATTTGATGCCAATGGCATGGTGGTTGGTGGTGGTTATACCACCCTTAATTTCATTCCCGGTAATTCTCAGGCCGGACTCAGCGTCAATGGTTTTGTTTCGGATGACCCAGTCACTTATGAATTCTTCCCGAAACTCAGCCTTCTTTCCAACGAAAGCAATGATTCCGATCCATTCACCGATCTTTCGATCGTCAAAACCGGATTCTATTACAATGAAACCACACTGGGAGGTGGCTTCCTGGTCCAAAATACGACCAATGATGTCATCAGAGGAGCAGAATATAATCTCACCGTTTATGAAGCGGATGGATCCGTTGCCCAGGTGGCCAGCGGAATTATCAGTCTGATCTGGCCTGGACAGACCGTCGGCGTTTCTCCCGGAGAGGTTACACTGTCTGAAGGGGCTGCCCCTACCGATTTCCGTGTGAATATCATGTCCGGAGAAGCGTACGATCAGGAATTTTCTACCAATCCACTTTCGGTTCAATCTTCAACCTTTGTGGATGATGACATGTACCCCAAAGTGACAGTTACTCTCGCGAATGCACACAATCAAACGATTAATAATCCATTTGTGACTGTATTACTGTATGACGCGGCCGATGAGATCATTGGCGGAGGATGGACATATCCTGATCCAGTACCGGCAAACGGAACACTCAACTATGATGTGTACGTCACCCATGTCACCTCAGATGCGCCAGCCCGCGTTGAAGTATTTGTCAGCCTTACCAGCTATTAATCTTTTGATGAGTCAGAAAGAGGTGCCATTCAGGCACCTCTATTTATTTACGAAATTATCCCCAAACAACCACCTGATTGCCACCCTTTTGTTTGGCTCGATACATGGCTTCATCTGCCTGGCGAATGATTTCATCCACATCCATGTTCCCGGATTGGGCAGAGGAAATTCCGATACTTACTGTTCGCCCAATTAACCCACGGCCGCTATCAATCTGCATGATTTCGACACCTTTTCGCAGGCGATCTGCCAGGTCATAAGCCTGGTTTTCATTGGTTTTGGGTAATAAAATGATGAATTCCTCACCACCCCAACGACCCACAAAATCCACCTGACGTACTTCTTCCCGCAGCACTCTGGCCAGCTCGACCAGATAATGATCCCCGGCATGATGCCCATACGTATCATTTACCGACTTAAAGAAATCCACATCGATAATCATCAGACTGAACGGGTCGCCATAACGTTTGGCAAAAGCGACCTCCCGCAACAACAATTCATCGGTTTTTCGGCGATTGAAGAGTTTGGTCAACTCATCCCGGCTGGCGGTTTCTTCTAATTTCGAAACATAAATATTCACAACAATCACCACCAGACCAATCACCAGCAAAGTAACCAGAACACCTACCCCGATATTAGCCCACAAACTTCTTCTGGCAACTTCCAGTGCATTGGTTTGGTCTTGCTCAACGATCAGGTACCAATTTAGATCCGGGAAGAATCTCGCTGATAAATTGACCTCGCCTTTACGGGTGTTAAATTCAAAATAATTGGTTTCCGTATTCTGAACCAGAATTTGATCTCCCAATTCAGATAACCCTTCCAGATCACGGATGTTTTTCTGCAACACCAGCGATTGATCCGGATGAATCTGGATCAGG
>DAOUGX010000213.1:0-2416 GCA_034428855.1 Anaerolineaceae bacterium
TAAGACCCGTCAGATCCGCTACCGCATTCTGAACGGAATATGGACTCCTCTTCGAGAAAGCAGCCAGATCAGCCCCCCACTGCTGTTGTTTGATAAAAACAGCACCGCCTGGCTGTTCGATAAAAATGTGATCCATCGATTGGAAAACAACACTTTCAAACCCGTCGCGTGGATGGATTGGTGGGAAGCAACCGTGGATACTAAGGGTACTCTCTGGGTGTTGACGGGTAAACTGAATGCAGAAATGATCCTATGGAAATATGAGCCGTAGATCAATAAACCACCACATATAGGGGGTAGTTTTCGATTCTTCCCACATACCCCAATTAATGGTAGTGAATAATCCTTAATTACGGGAAGAAAAAACTATCAGAAATCGAGTCAACCATACCAGCCAACAATCTCGCCGAAAGCAGACCATTGTGTTCAATAGCATATCCCCCTTCGTGAACGATCACGGTAGGGAGGTTCATTGCTCCAATCCGTTTGCCAATCTCAGAGTAGGCTGGATCGGTCAGATTGAAGAATGTCGATGGGTCTGCCTGGTAGGTATCGTAGCCTGCTGAGAGCACCAGCCAGTTGGGTTGATATCCCTGGATGGCTATCAATGCCTGTTCAAGTGCCTGTAAATAGGTGGAGACATTGCAACCTTTGGGTAATGGCAGGTTGAAATTGGTTCCAGTCGCCTGCTTCCCACCTCTCTCTTCATCAAATCCTGAAAAGAAGGGATACTCATCCGCCGGATCGGCGTGGATGGAAACAAACAAGACATCCGGATCATCCCAGAAGATCTCCTGGGTGCCATTGCCATGGTGGTAATCGATATCCAGGATGGCTCCCTTGCCCAGCGTCTGCTTCAATTGGTCTGCTGCAATGGCTGCATTATTCAGATAGCAATAACCGCCGATCATTTCCCTGCCCGCGTGATGCCCAGGTGGACGACAAAGGGCATAGGCAATCCGCGTTTCCTTTTGGAGGATGGTCTGTGCGGCGTAATACGCCAGATTGGCACTGGCATAGGCTGCCTGCCAGGTGTTTTTACCAATCGGTGAATAGGTGTCGAAGGCATAACAGCCATCTGAATCAGGTGAAGCAATCAGCTTTTCTCGCATCGGCTGGCTGAGAGGATAAATCCAGGGGTAAAAATACAAATCTGACTGACCCGTAAACCTTTCCTGGTCATCAGCAGCTTTTGAGCGTTGCTGCAGATGGGAAATGAGTGTATTGGAATGAACACGCCTGATCACTGCCAGAGGCAAGCGCTTTTCAGGTTCAATTTCCTGCGTCCATGAGAGAATTCGCAGGGCTTGATAAGCACTTTCTATACGCCGGGCTTGTTCCTGGTACGGAATTTGAATCCCACGGTCGTATTCATATTTCGGTTGATGGAGCAGATGCTCTGCAGCGTAGAAGATTGGAACTATCATGATCTTGCTGAAAGGAGAGATGATTGTTTCCAATCATCTCTCCACTAATTCAGGAGGTTAAAATCTGGGCATCATCCAGATCGTAAGACACTGTCACCTGGTCTCCCACCTGATACACTGGGGCATGCCGAATGCCGGTATTCTGAACACGTACAGCCGCTTTCTCACCACCCGGGATCTCGACGATATAACGGGTATCTGTTCCTAAATAGGTTACTTCAGAGACTTTCGCCATCAGCTTTTCTGACCGGTAGACCGGGGGCATCAGTGTTAATTTCTCCGGACGAATGGCAACGGTTACTTCATCTCCCGGATGAACCCCATTGGTACGGTGACGTACCTCCACCGGATTATCACCAATACGCACTTTTACCAGTTCTCCCGGTATGATTTTTTCAATTTTTCCATTCAGGAAATTGGTTTCACCGACAAAATCCGCCACGAAACGCGTGGTTGGGCGTTCGTAGATATTGATGGGGGTATCCACCTGCAAGATATTGCCCTGGTTCATCACGGCTATACGATCCGACATGGTGAGTGCTTCTTCCTGGTCATGCGTCACGTATACAAAGGTGATACCAACCTGCTGCTGGAGAGCTTTCAACTCCAGTTGCATGGCGCGTCGCAATTTGAGATCCAATGCCCCTAAAGGTTCATCCAGAAGTAAGACAGCTGGTTTATTGACCAGAGCGCGAGCCAGTGCCACGCGTTGTTTTTGCCCTCCGGAAAGCTGACCTGGACGGCGCGTTTCAAAACCAGATAGTTGCACCACCTCAAGCGATTCGAGTACACGATGTCGAATCTCGTCCTTATGTACCCGTTTGATCTTCAGTCCAAAAGCTACATTTTCAAACACATTTAAGTGTGGAAAAAGTGCATAATCCTGAAACACCATATTGACCGGTCGGTGATACGGGGGCACATTATTCATAGTTTTGCCTTCGATTTTTATTTCCCCATCGGTGGGTTGGATGAAACCCGCCATCAAT
>DAOUGX010000214.1:0-10355 GCA_034428855.1 Anaerolineaceae bacterium
CTTTTTCTCACTATCAATTTTATCTGCATTCTCTCGGAGCATTTTTTCTGTCTGATAAATCAAATTATCAGCATGATTACGAGCCTCAACCAATTGCTTACGTCGTTTATCCTCTTCAGCATGTAATTCCGCCTCTTTGCGCATTTTTTCAACTTCAGAATCATTCAAACCGGATGAGGCAGTAATTGTAATGTTTTGTGATCGATTGGTTGCTTTATCAACAGCAGTGACATTCAAAATACCATTTGCATTGATGTCAAAAGTAACTTCAATTTGAGGTACACCTCGGGGCGCTGGTGGTATTCCATCCAGAACAAATTTTCCAAGGGATTTGTTATCTGCAGCCATTGGCCGTTCACCTTGAAGAACATGAATTTCCACTGAGGTTTGACTATCTGCTGCCGTAGAGAATATCTGACTTTTACGGGCTGGAATGGTTGTGTTTCTTTCAATAATGGGTGTAGCGACTCCGCCCATCGTTTCAACTGATAATGTCAAAGGGGTAACATCCAATAACAAAATGTCTTTTACATCGCCTGACAATACTGCAGCCTGGATGGCAGCACCTACAGCCACCACTTCATCTGGATTAACCCCTTTATGAGGTTCTTTTCCAAATTCCTTACGAACAGCTTCCTGCACAGCAGGCATTCTGGTCATACCACCAACCAAAACAACTTCACTGATATCCGATGGTCGCAATCCAGCATCTGATAATGCCTTTCTGACTGGTTCCATGGACCGTTGAACTAAATCTTCGGTTAATTGCTCAAGTTTTGCCCGAGTAAATGATTTAACCAGATGTTTTGGTCCGGTTGCATCGGCTGTCAGGTATGGGAGGTTTATTTCCGTTTGCATAACAGTTGATAACTCAATTTTTGCTTTTTCAGACGCTTCTTTCAAGCGTTGTAAAGCCTGGCGATCATTACGCAAGTCCATGCCTGAATCTTTTTTAAATTCATCGATTAACCAGTCCATAATTCGTAAGTCAAAATCGTCACCACCCAGGAATGTATCGCCGCTGGTTGATTTCACCTGGAAAACGCCATCACCAACATCTAAAATTGAAATATCAAATGTACCACCACCAAGGTCATACACGGCAATAATTTCATTTTTCTTTTTATCCAGACCATAGGCTAATGATGATGCTGTTGGCTCATTGATGATGCGTAATACTTCTAATCCAGCAATACGGCCAGCATCTTTGGTAGCGTTTCTCTGTGCATCATTAAAATAAGCAGGCACTGTGATGACAGCCTGAGTGATAGGTTCTCCCAAAAATGCTTCAGCATCCGCTTTTAATTTTGATAATATCATGGCTGAAATTTCAGGTGCTGAATAATCTCTGCCATCTAATGAAACACGAACATCTCCATTTGGAGCTTTTGATATTTTGTACGGAACACGTTGTTCAGTACGAGTAGTTTCTGCATCTCCATACTTACGACCCATCAACCTCTTAATTGAAAAGATTGTGTTCTCTGGATTAACAATTGCTTGATTGCGAGCCGATCTACCAACGATACGTTCGTGATTTTTATTAACAGCCACGACCGAAGGTACTAACCTTTCGCCTTCAGCGGAAGGAATGACCACCGGTTCACCACCTTGCATAACTGCAACGACAGAATTTGTTGTTCCTAAATCTATACCAACTATTTTTCCCATTTTTTCCTCCTAGCGAGCTACTATTACCAGAGCTGGACGAATTATTCGTTCACCAATCTTATATCCTTGACGCATTACCTCTACAACATGACCACTTTCCACACTGGAATGATCAATTTGCGAGATAGCTTCATGAATATTCGGGTTGAATTCTCCCTCTGCCGGTATTGTTTCTACTCCTTCTCCTTCAAGTATTGAAATTAATTTTTGATAAATCAGTTGTATTCCATCCACCCACCCCTGACAATCAGATGAAGCGGGACGATTTTTTAAAGCAAGTTGAAGATCATCAATAACTACCAGATACTTCTTTATGATCTCAGCAGAAATGAAACCTTTTAATGATGCCTGATCTCTCTCAATTCTCTTTTTATAATTTTGAAAATCAGCTCTCTCTCTTTGCCAACCTTCGAAATATTCCTGAGATTGTGCTAAAAGTTTTTCATAATCGTTGTCTATTTTTGCTTCTGCTTGCGTTTCAGTGTTGAAATTACCACTGTCTTTGGGGTTACCTGTCTCGTTTTTCAAATTTTCTTCCTCTGAGGTTTCATTTTTGTTTTTCTTTTTGGTCATTTATTCACCTCTTAATTATGATTTGAATTGATCATCGTATAAAGATTCAGATACTAAATCGCTTAAAATACCAGACATAAAACGTACAGCTGATATTGTTTGTCCATAAGGCATTCTTACCGGTCCTAATACTCCTACCGTGCCGAAAGCGACTCCAGGAACTCCGTATTTTGAAAGAACAATTGAACAATGTTTCAATTCTTCCCACCCTCCATCGCTTCCAATCAAGACCTGAACTGACCCTTCATCACCACTTTGCACACTTCGAGCGATCACGTCCTGTAGGAAAGATCTTTCCTCAAGTACTTTTAACGTTTTTCGGGCTTCTTCCGAATCATTAAATTCAGGCTCAGCCATTACATTCGTGATTCCATCCAGGAATAATTCGCCCGAAACTAATGAATCTGCACGTTGAAGTTCCTGTATCAACCAATTTAACAGGTCATTTTCAAGCAAGTTATCCAAATCTTGGGTTTGATTAATTTTATTTACATCAAATCCCTGGTACCGGTCAGTAAATTGGTTTGCGATTTGTGACAATTGTTCTTGACTTACAAATTCTGATAGTGTTTGTATACTCTGCCGAATTTCTCCACCAACTAAAACCAATACCATCAGAACCTGTCTACCTCGTGTGGCAATGAACTCAATATGTTTCAGGCGTGCAAGTGTTGGATGCGGTGCTGTGACTAAAGAAGCGCCTTTGGATTGATCAGCTAAAATTGACCCAGCCAATTTGACCCATTGATCCACATCATTTCTCATTTGATAAAACTGATGTGTGATAGTCCGACGGGTAGATAATGGAATTTCACGTTCATTAACCAAACGACCAACAAAAAAACGATAACCCTTTTCGGTTGGTACCCGTCCTGCGGATGTATGAGGTTGCCTTAAGTATCCTAAATCGGTTAAAACCGCCATTTCATTGCGGACAGTGGCGGAACTTAATCCAACATTGTAGCGTTCAACCAGCATTTTCGATCCTATCGGCATTGCAGAGTTGATGTGCTCATGGGTTATCAGCGTTAGTAATATTTTTTGTCGATCTGTTAATTCTTCCATTTTTTCACAAATTAGCACTCTCGCCTTTAGAGTGCTAACAACCTGTGGATTATGATATCATGTCGAAAAATCATCGTCAAGACACCTTTGAATTTTCTAATAGAATTCTGATAATTGTTTAAACATATGCATGCTATTTGACCCGGCAGAGTATTCTCAATACAATATTGATATGATTATCACAATTGATCATCATCCCATTGCTGGATTTTTTCGAACTGATCATGATCCTCCAACCTTATTTCAAGGCTTGAATTATCAGTTTATTATTTTAAGAAAAGGAGAGAATTAAATGGCCGTATCAAAATTTACCAGCAAGCGTGCACCAATATATGCTGACATTCCAGACGACAAATGGAATGATTGGCGATGGCAAATGGCAAATCGATTGAATTCAGTTGATGACTTTGAAAAAATAATAAATCTTACTGAAAGCGAAAAGAAAGCGCTTTCTACAGACGGTCTTTTTCGGGTGGATATCACACCATATTTTGCTTCATTAATAAATCCGGAAGATGAAAACGATCCGGTTCGTAAACAAGTTATTCCAACAGCTGGTGAGATTTTACCTTTCACCGGGATGATGGAAGATTCATTAGCGGAAGATCGTCACTCACCGGTACCAGGATTGGTTCATCGCTACCCTGATCGCGTGTTAATGTTGGTCACCACCCAATGTGCTTCTTATTGTCGTTATTGTACAAGATCGAGAATCGTTGGTGATCCGAGTGCAACTTTTTCCCGTTCTGAATTTGAATTACAGCTGGAGTATCTGAGAAAGAAGCCACAGGTAAGAGATGTATTGCTCTCTGGTGGTGACCCATTGACCCTTGCCCCAAAAGTTCTTGAACAATTATTATCGGCACTTCGAGAGATTCCTCATATTGAGATAATCAGAATCGGTTCTCGCGTACCTGTCTTTATGCCACAAAGAGTAACTGATGAATTATGTGAAATGTTGCAAAAATACCATCCACTCTGGATGAATATTCATGTGAATCATCCAAGTGAAATCAGCAAAGAATTAGAAATAGCTTGTGATAAATTGACCAGAGCTGGAATACCTTTAGGTAACCAATCCGTTTTATTAGCAGGAATAAATGATTGCGTCCACGTCCAGCGGAAATTAGTTCAGGATTTAGTTCAAATCAGAGTACGACCATATTATATTTATCAATGTGATTTGGTTGAAGGAGCGGGACATTTCAGAACACCGGTAGCAAAAGGAATTGAAATAATCGAGGGATTGCGAGGTCATACTTCAGGATATGCAGTACCTACTTTTGTCGTTGATGCTCCAGGTGGAGGAGGAAAAATCCCTGTGATGCCTAATTACATGATTAGTGCCTCAGATCATAAAATTATTCTAAGAAATTACGAAGGATACATAACAACCTACGAAGAACCAATCGAATACAAAATTCACGATCCGGAAACTTGCTCTTATTGTCAATCAAAACGCTTTGCACCAGGTCAAAGTGGTGTTTCCGGATTACTGGATGGGGAGGAAATGTTTATAAAGCCGGAAGGTTTCGATTTATTACACAACCGAGAAGGTGGACAGCATCGATTAAGAAATAATGATGATAAATGGAAACCACTTGGAATTGGTCAAATTAAAAAGTAGCAGGAGGAAATATGCATTATCGAAGGTTGGGGAAATCGGGTTTAAAAGTAAGTGAAATTGCACTTGGCGCTTGGATCACCATAGGAAATCAAATTGATGAAAAAATCTCCTCGGACCTGATCCATGCTGCATATGATCAGGGAATAAACTTTTTTGACAATGCAGATGCTTATGCTGGAGGTCAGGCAGAAATCGTCATGGGAAAGGCGATCAAAAATCTTCCGAGAGAAGCATTGGTTCTTTCGAGTAAAGTATTCTGGCAAACCATGCCTGGTCCGAATGGACGGGGTCTTTCCAGAAAACATATGACGGAATCCTTAAATGCATCTTTGAAACGAATGGGGGTGGATTACCTGGATATTTACTATTGTCATCGATATGACCCTGATACCCCGATCGAAGAAGTTGTTTTTACCATGAATACATTTATTCAACAGGGAAAAATTCTTTATTGGGGTACTTCCGAATGGGAAGCTTCTCAAATCATTCATGCCAGAGGAATTGCTAGACAATTTAATCTGATACCACCTGTCGTAGAACAACCTCAATATAACATGTTTCATCGAAAGAGGGTGGAAGAAGAATTAACGCCAGTTTGCAGAGAATTTGGCATCGGTTTGACTACCTGGTCACCCCTGTTTTATGGCATTTTGACCGGAAAATACAACGATGGTATTCCAGAAGGATCGCGGGCTTCACTCGATAATATGAGTTGGATTCGGGATCGTATAACAGTAGAAAAAATTGAGAAAGTGAAATTATTAACTACACTAGCCAATGAGCTTGAAATCACAACTGCTCAATTGTCGATTGCCTGGTTATTGAGGAGAAAAGAAGTTTCTGCAGTTATAACAGGGGCAACTCGCCTGGAACAATTGGATGAAAATTTATTGGCTGCGGAAGCCCAGGAAAAGTTAACAGAAGACATTCTGGATAGAATAGAGGTCATCATCGGGCCTCTGGACGAAAATCACGAAGAATAATTAAAATTTGATTATCAACAAAAATACATCAGGTTAGGTTCCTGATGTATTTTTATTGCCTGCATTGTAAAATCGCAACATCACGATAGTTTTGACTTCGCACCACTTTATTTACATTGTAAATAATGGCAATAGAATATTCAAGTTGTGCACCATTCACTAATTTGTAAGTGAAAAACGACGTTTCGGCTGAAAGAGTTGACTCCCAGGTTGAAGGTATGACCTGGTTCATAAAAATGGTTGTCCAATTGTCATTTGTTTCTTCAGGACTGACTAATCGATAAACCAGATAAACATTGTCGACGCTGGAATCAACATCTATCTGAGCACGGATCGTGGTGGTTTCATTTTCACACAAATCTCCATAATAAATTTCCTGTGAGGTTTTATTCACTTCAACAATTATTGGAATTTCTTCTGTAATGTCTGGCGTCAATTGACCGATAGTATCATTTTGAGGGAAATCAAAGTCAATCAAAAATTCCTCAGGAAGTTGAGAAAATAACTTATTTGCAAGATCTTCAAGTTCGGTTTGTATTTGTGCAGCAAGAAATCCACTGAAACCGACTTGCATATAGGTGTCCCCAGAAACGATATCCAGGATCCCTTTAAATGCCCTGGAATTCATTATCCAATAAGCGCTATCTCCAACTGTAAAAACCCGTTCCCATCGGTATTCCAATTTTTCATACAATACCAATCTGGATTCCTGTAAATCAAGCAGATTATTGTTCGAAACAGAGGAGATCAATTCTTCGGCTTGGTTCTTGAAAGTTTCATTGTTCCATCCTTCAACCAGTTGTCTTGTATGCCATTGCATCGCTGGTAACGCTTGTTCACCAATAAAGACAGAAATCCAAATGGATTTTGTATCCCACTGATTACGAATGACACATCCCCCATTTTCACTCGAAATAAATAAGGGACCCTCCTGAAACAACGTTTCCATTTCCTGAACCTGAATCAAATCGCACATTGAAAGAAGTGAGCCATTTAGAATAGTATTCATTGAATTATTGACAGTTGTCGGTGTATTAGTTGGATCCGAAGTGGATGGTAAATTTTCCCGATTTAAACTACAACTGGAGAGAAATATCAAACAAATAAGTTTAAATAAAACAAATGTTGGTTTTTTCATAATGAAATAGGATCTATGTATGTGTCTGCTATCACAATCACCATCGATACACGCCTTAATGGATTATCATCATAAATGATAATCTAAATTCATCAAACAGGTAAAAAATTTTTTAAAAAATTATCAATACCTATTTTTATTGAGTAATTTTTTTGAACGCAAAACACGGTTGACATGTTAGTTTGATAGCCGTATAATCTTCTTCAATAAAATGCCCTGAAGTAGTAAATGGTGAAGGACCGCCAGAAAATAAGGTCATCGACTGGAAACCTTTTCGGGATACAACCATTGAAGTCGTCAGGGATCTATGCTGAAGAAATCTGGTTGAAAGTAGAACAGCACGGGAATGCCCGTTATTGCATGAACGAGTGCGTCATTTGATATGACGAATTGAGGTGGTACCACGGAAGATGCATGCTTTCGTCCTCTTGGACGAAGCATGTTTTTTTATTTTTAGAATATTTTTTTCACCAGGAGTGATGAATGAAGGATTTACCTAAAGCTTATGATTTTTCCAATGTGGAAGAAAAGTTATATGAGAAGTGGGAGAATGAAGGATTTTTCAAGCCTTCCAACGATCCGATCTCCCCAAATTTCGATCCTACCAAAAAGCCATATGTTATTTCCATACCTCCTCCAAACGTAACCGGAGGATTACATTTAGGGCATGCTCTATTCGTTGCCATGGAAGATTTGATGATTCGATATCATCGTATGAAGGGTGAACCTACCCTCTGGGTCCCTGGAACTGATCATGCTGGAATCGCTACCCAACTCATGGTTGAAAAAATGTTGGAAGAGAGAGGAACTTCACGGGAAGAGTTAGGTCGTGAAAGATTTGAATCTGAAATCTGGGCATGGAAAGAAAAATACGGTAGTCGAATCACCCAGCAAATACGTCGGTTAGGTGCATCCTGTGATTGGGACCGGGAACGTTTTACCTTGGACGAAGGATTATCGAAAGCTGTACGGGAGGCTTTTGTCCGTTTGTATGAAAAGGGTCTGATATATCGTGGTCCAAGAATGATTAACTGGTCACCTCGATTAAAAACCGCTGTTAGTGATCTGGAAGTTGAATACGTGGAAGAACCAGGTTTTCTATATTTTTTCAAATACAAATTAGCTGACAACCCTGAGGAGTTCATTCCAGTCGCTACGACACGACCAGAAACGATATTGGGTGATACTGCTGTTGCTGTTCACCCGGAGGATGAAAGGTATCAGAAATTCATCGGGAAAAAAGTGTTGGTCCCTATTCTCAACAGAGAAATCCCCGTAATTGCAGATGATTATGTAGACAGAGAATTTGGTACTGGATCATTGAAAATAACCCCAGCACACGATCCGAATGACTATGTAATTGGTAAACGACATCATTTAGAATTCATCAGCATAATGGATAAAAATGCTGTAATCAATGAAAAAGGTGGTCCTTATAAGGGAATGGATCGCTTTGTTTGTCGTAAATCCATATGGGAAGACATGAAAACAGCGGGTCTCGTCATCAAAGAACAACCATATACTCACATGGTTCCCAGATCAGAAAGAGGTGGAGAGATTGTTGAACCCATGATCTCTACCCAATGGTTTATTGATATGAAACCTTTGGCTGAAGCGGGACTCAAGGCTGTAAAAGAAGGAAAGATAAATATAATCCCTGATCGATTTTCCAAAACCTACAATAATTGGCTGGAAAACATTCAGGATTGGTGCATCAGCCGGCAATTATGGTGGGGACATCGCATCCCTGTTTGGTATTGCTCAGAATGCGACCACATAACTGTTAGCAGGGAAGACCCATCATATTGTGAAAAGTGCAAAAGCAAGAACATCATTCAGGATGAAGATGTTTTAGACACATGGTTCAGCTCGGGATTATGGCCGTTCTCCACACTTGGTTGGCCGGAAAAGACACCGGACTTCAATTATTTTTACCCAACAACCATGATGGAAACTGGTTATGACATAATTTTCTTTTGGGTTGCCAGAATGATCATGTTTGGACTGGAATTCACCAATCAAGCTCCATTTGAAACAGTGTACCTGCATGGAATCATACGTGATGAAAATGGTGTCAAAATGAGTAAAACCAAAGGCAATTCGATAGATCCTTTGGAAGTTATGGATGAAATGGGCACAGATGCATTACGTTTCACCGTCCTGGTTGGTTCCACGCCCGGAAATGACACCAATATTTCGATCAAGAAAGTAGAAGCAAATCGAAACTTTGCTAACAAAGTTTGGAATGCTGGAAGATTCATAATCGGAAATTTGGAAAAAATTCCTGAAAAACCATCGCAACCACCCCATTGGACTTTGGCAGACTCCTGGATTTGGGCGAAAATGAATCAATTAATTCGCGATGTTGATCGTTTATTTTCCAATCATCAATATGGAGAAGCTGGGCGTCAGATTTATGACTTTTTCTGGAGTGAATTTGCCGATTGGTACCTGGAAATTGCAAAAATCCAGATCAATGATAATCCAGATAAAGCATTTTACACCGTGCAAACACTTGTGAAAGTATTGGATAAATGTCTCCGCCTTCTACATCCATTTACCCCATATGTAACCGAAGAATTATGGGGACACCTCAAAACAGCATGTTCAGAGAAATCTGCATTGTTTTCACCGAAACTTGGCTGGGAAAAAGCGCTTATCATAGCCAGGTGGCCAGAAGCCCAGGAAATTGAAGGCTGGGAGGAAGAAAAAATAAAGAATTTTGAGCTCATTCAAGAAATTGTTCGTACCATACGGAATCTCCGGACAGAAAAAAAAGTGCCAACCTCGAAAAAAATTCCTGCCACAATTTTAGCAGGGGAAAAAGAAGAAATAATCGAGGATCAAATTTCAAGCATAGTTTCTTTGGCAAATTTGGATAAAAATGAAACAAAATTATTTAAAGAGTTACCTGACAAACCTGGTAATCAGACATCTGCAGTCGTATCCGGGATTGAGATTTTCCTTCCTTTGGATCAAATGATCGATGTTAATGCTGAATCTGAACGAATAAAGAAAGAACTAGCTGATATTCAAATTCAGATAAATCGTTTAGAAAACTTGCTCAATTCACCGTTTGCGGAAAAGGCACCTCCAGCTGTTGTAGAAAAAGAAAGAGAGAAGTTAAATCAATTCCTTGAGACAGCAAACAAATTAAAAGAACAACTACAGAATTTGCAATAAATAACACAATCCCCTCACCAATGACTGAGGGGATTGTGTTTCAATGACTCTTTTCTTTATCTTTCGTAATTAATACTTTTAGTGCTTCAATAGCCACCCGAATCATACCGTCTGG
>DAOUGX010000215.1:0-9918 GCA_034428855.1 Anaerolineaceae bacterium
CTGCGGAAATTCATAATCTTCATCATTCTCATTAACTTTTTCCAGCCAAATCAGTGCACTTTCCAGATCACCGACAGCCATCAGATGCCGGGCAATGCGCATCATAAGATTCAACCATTTGAACCTTAATCTTCGATTTTTAATCTCTACCCATTCGCTCAGGTCATCCTTTTCAATGAGAGCTACTCCATATAAAAATCCTGGTGCTTCCCACATTGTTACTGCGTTCAGCAGTTTTTGGTAAATTGCCTCCGGTACAGGACGATTTTCAATGTTTAAAAACGGCAATGAAAGCTGTTCATATAAATCTTCAAATACCAGCACATCCGAGCTTACCTTTTGATAATTTAATCCAATCCAATCGCGATCGGTGCGGATGATATCTGGATCCGGTAATTCTGATCGCAATTTACTCAATAAATCACGTAGATGCTGTCTGGAATTCGGAGAATCCGGCCAGAATAAATTTACCAGATCACTCCGGCTGATCATGACCTTATGACATGCTAAGTAATAAATAAAAGTTCGCGCCAGCCTGCGTGGAATCGTTATTTGTTGATCCCGCCACAGGATTCGCGGTTGCCCTAACATTCGTACGGTCAAGCGATCTTCAGCGGACATTTTTTCCCCTTATCAAAGTTGTTTTATGGAAGAAACCGAAGCTTGTTTGCGTTCCTGAGCTGTACGAATTGTCTCATCAGCAGTGGTTAAATGGGATTCACTCATCGCTCCCAGCATTTGAGCCAGTTCTTTTCTTCTCCCATCTGTTGCCAGCGATTCAACAATGGTCAGGGTTCTGCCATTCTGCACCTGCTTCATCACCCGTAAGTGTTGGTCTCCGAATGCTGCCAGTTGAGGCAAGTGAGTCACACACAAAACCTGATGATCCCTTGCCAGATGCCAGAGTTTTTCACCCACCACAAATCCAACCCTCCCACCAATTCCCTGGTCGATTTCATCAAACACCAGGGTGGGAACTTCATCCGCCTGTGCCAGAACCCGTTTGAGTGCCAGCATTAGTCGGGCAGTCTCACCCCCGGAGGCGATCTTGACCATTGGTTTTAACCCTTCTCCAGGGTTGGGAGCAATCAAAAATTCAATCTGGTCAAAACCAGTTTCATCGAAATGGATCACCTGACCCGAATTCAGTATTAATCCGTGGGTATCTGGTGCCATAGTAAACCCAACTTCAAAACGAGCCCCCTGCATACTTAAATCTTTCAATTCATTTTCAACAGCTCCGGATAAAATTTCCGCTTTCAGTTTACGATGATCTGATAAGCGTAATGCTTTTTCTGCCAGTGTTTGACGAATTGTTTGTTCTTCTGATGTTAATTGTTCAATTCGTTCTGTAGCGTGTGTGATTTGCTCCAATTCCTCGCGCCCTTTTTTAGCATAAGCTAATACCGCTTCAATATTGCCACCATATTTTCGTTGCAGAACACGTAATACTTCCAGACGTTCTTCCACAGTTTCCAGCCTGCGTGGATTGTACTCAATTTGATCCAGATAGGTACGCAAATCCCGGGTGAGTTCGTTTACCAAAACCGCAAGGTTATCCGCTTGCTCAGCTAAATTGGCCTGAACAGGATCAATGCGGCTTAATCCATTTAATGCTTGTAATACCTGCCCGACCAGATCACTGATTCCCGGCATTTCCGGACTGGCTTCATCCAGCAAGCCCAGGGCAGTCCGGCCATATTCAGCCAGATTTTCAGCGTTGGCAAGGCGATTACGCTCCTCTTTCAGTTCCTGTTCTTCACCAACCAGAGGTTTTGCAGCTTCGATTTCCTCAATTTGAAAAGACAATAGTTCCATTCGACGATCGGCATCCCGCTCGATTTTGCGCAGATGATCCAATTCTCGTCGGATATTCTGCCAGCTGCGATAACTGTTCTGGTAATCATCAAGCAGCACTTTGGAATCTGCAAATCGATCCAACAGCCCGAGATGGTTTTTGATATTTAAAAGAGACAGATGCTCCGACTGCCCGTGGATATCTACTAATAGGCCACCAATCATTCGCAACAAACTGACATTCACCGTGCGTCCGTTAATACGAGCCACTGTACGACCTTCTCGCCGAATTTCTCTGCCTACTGTAACATATTCCGGATCATCGAGAAGATCTTCCGTGGTTAAGATTTCTGTAATTCTGGTTTTATGATGGCTATCCAGTTTGAAGACCGCTTCCAGAGTGGCACGTTCAGCACCTTCCCGGATGCTGGTCGTCTCTGCCCGGGCACCGACCAATGCTTCAATCGCATCCAATATGATCGATTTACCTGCCCCAGTTTCGCCAGTGAATACAATCAAACCGGCTGGAAAGTGCAATTCCAACTGGTCTATGATGGCAAAATTGGAGATGTGAAGTTCTGTTAACATAGCTATTATCGAATTTGGATTCCCGCCAGGCGGTAATAGAGCGCACTGGTCATTAAAACGATGTAAACAGCCATCCAGATGATGCCAAATAGATTCATGGCACCCAGGAGCAAGCCCATCAATAATGGCACTGCGCTGATGAATGCACCAAGCACAGCAGCAAAGGTAATTGCCTGAAAAAGACGTTTGGAACGACGTTTTTGTATCACTTTTCGAACAGCCTCAGCTATAAGACCACCCGCAAAAGGAGCCAGAAAAATTACAAAAAAACCGATTCTTGTGGCGAATAAGCCACCAATGTATCCTAAAACAATCGCGATCAGTATTCCAAAGATGTAATCCTGTGTGATTGCCGTTTCAAAGATTTTTTGTTGACCGCGTACACATTCCTTACAGCGATACCCGGTGGGAGTCTTGACGGCACAGTCGATGCACATAGGTTTTTCACAACGATTACAGCGTAATAATGTTTCTCGATCTGGATGCCATGTACAGAATAATTTATTATTGTTGGTCTCAGTCATTACAATGCACCTGCAATTGGATTCTGTTCCATATATTTATGTAAATTGCGATAAAAATAACCCTGATCTTGAAATCGCACAAAATTAATGGTGTGTTCACTGGCGCATACGTCCACTTCATCTCCATCTTTCAGAATGACTGGTGGTTGACCATCTGCGCTCAGAACCGCCTCATGATTGGTATTAACCGACAGGGTTACATGTGCACCTTCGGAGAGAATAATGGAACGATCTACTGAAAGATGCGGAGCCACCGGTACAATTAAAATATTACGTAATTCTGGTGGCATAATCGGTCCTCCGACCGCCAGAGCATAGGCTGTGGAACCAGTGGCTGAGGCTGCAATTACTCCATCAGCTACATACGAAGCCAATAGATAACCATCCAGGCTGGCTTTCACCTGAATAGGTCGTACATATTGTCCACGGCAAACCACCACCTCATTCAAAACATGCCATTCTCCTAATTTTTCTTCCCCTCTGCGATGTTCACTACGCAACATCATGCGTTTCTCCAGGCGAAAATCTCCCCGCAGTAGTTGTCTCAGCCTGACTTCACAATCCATTTCATCAATTTCCATCAAAAAACCGAAACGACCTCGGTTGATTCCCAAAACCGGTATGCCTGTGGGGGCTACCAGATGGCCAGCCCGCAGCATGGTACCATCGCCACCCAGTGCGATCAGCACATCAATTTTTCTTTGATTAACCAATTCTCTGAGTTCAGGTTCGTAAATTGTATAAGCAGAAGCATTCTCTGCCCCCAGGCTGATTAAGTGATCAACCAATTCGTGTGCTCCATCGAAAACTTGTGGTTGAGAGGGATGAGTAGCGATTGCAAATCTACGTGGATTTTTTGTTTCCATAATCTTTAATTATACCAGCGCGGCTCCTGACTTTAGCGAATCAACCATTGACGAGTGTAAACCGATTCTTCAAAGTTAATAAATTTTTGGGCACGTGAGCATGTGATGTTTCTATGAAATGGATTTCTGTTCAGCGGTCAAATTTTAGGTTCTACATGACAATTGTCATCATAATTTTTGATCACAAATCTGGTTGAATCCACAACGCAAGCACCGATTGGCTTCCGCATGAGATCGTGGACATTCTTTTGCCCGGTCATCTACCCGCATTTGATCCAGTAATTCCAACAAAGCTGATTCTTGTTCACTTCCATAATCGATTGCGAAGGTTCGATTACGATATTGCAGGATACCGTGAGATGGTCGCTGTCCGGTGGTACGTTCAACCAAATAGCAATAAGCAAACAACTGGAATACATGACTATCATAGGGTTCGGATGGCGCGTAATGGCTCTTGACTTCGACCGGGATTAAGGTCATTCCCTGACTGATCAGATAATCTGGTTTTCCTGTTAATTGTGTTTCGACATCATAAAATGGTTTTTCACTTTTACCCCAAACTGCAGGGTCAGAATAGATGATACGACCTGAGGGTAAACCAGATTTTTTACGAATCCATCGGCTGCGCCAGAAGAGTACCAAGGCAACCAGAAAAAAAATCAGGGCAAGAATTGCATCCATACTACCCCAGCAAAACTTGAGTTAACCAGAATGCGAAAAAAACAAGGGCAATCCCCAACGCGATCCAGGCGAAAATCCGCATGAGCACCCCTTTGAAAACGTATTTGCCCTGCACCTGATGATAAGCCGTCCCGGCAGACATTTCCTGCTGGTTGGATGACTCAACACCCTGGGATTGATACCACCAGGCTCGTTTACAATATAAATAGGTGCTAATTTCAGACGCACGAATGGTGCGTTTTCTCAACCTTCATCCTCAATCTCTGCTGGAATTTCAATATCGTTCAAGCCTTCTGTCCTGAGTAAGGTGGCAAGTTCCTTCATTGATTGAGTCAGGCGCTGCTCGCGCAGACTGATGGTCACATCACCGCGTGTACGTTCCACAATTCCTCGTGCCAGGTCTGTCTGACGCCTTAATCCATTGGTCAGTGCATCCGGATAATCTACGGTGATCAACAAAGCATAGATTTCGTCCATTAAAGCCAGCAAACGTTCCACTTCAGGTGAATATCCCTGTCGCATCACATCCAGACATCGCCGGCGCAGCTCACCCACCACCTCTGCCAATCCATTCAGGTACACTGCCGGTTCAACTTCGATCTCTTCCGGTAGCGGCAATTCCTGTCCGCGAATTAATGCACAGGTCACACAGGCCTCTACATATTCCTTGAGAGCATCCTGTGTATACCCGGCATAAAAGAGGTCAGGGTGATCACCCAGATCCTTTCGGAGTTGTTCAACCAGGGATCGGGCATCCTCTAAAAATCCATCTGCCTGGTCGACGTCCATACGGTGAATCGCACGGATAGCATGAGCTGCGTGTTGAATCACTTTACGGGTTTGCATTAATGCTTTATCACGTGCCTGATTGCGAATTTCGAAGGCATTATGAACAGTATCTGATAATTGGGAAAAGCGATCCATTATGACTCTGTTTCCGGTGTTTCTGGTTCTGGTGGATTTTCTTTCTCAGGCGGTTCCGGTGGAGTATTCCGGTCTGGTGGCTGCACATTTCGAAAGAGTGAACTGGCAAGATCCGAAGTTCCCACCGGTAATTTGATTACACCAAAGTTTGTTTCATACCGGGCTACATTTTCGGTCAATGCCTGTAAGAACATTTTTGCACCCATGGGGGACATCAATATTCGTGCCACCACCTCAGGATGGATTCCTGGCAACATGGTGGCAAAATCAAATACCATCTCGGAAGGAGTATGCGAAATGCGGGCCATATTACTATATTTGGTTTGTAAACCTTCCGGCATCCGCAATGGAGGGATGCCGGGTTTAGGTGTTTTAGGTTCAGCCATGGATGTTATTTAGAATGGGATTTCGTCGTCGCTGAGGGTGCCCATTTCTTCTGAGCCAGCTTGTTCACTCTCTGCTCGGCTATCCAGGAATTGAACAGTTGAAGCGTTGATCTCGAAACTCGCTCCTGTCGAACCATCCTGTCGATTGTAAGTTCGTGGGCCGCCCGTAGCTGGGTCAGCGATCAAGCGTCCTTCGATCAAAACTTTGCTACCTCTGCGAAGGTAATTATTGCAATTTTCTGCTTGTTTTCCCCAAACTGAAACGCGGAACCAGACAGTCTCTTTGACACGCTGTCCATCTGAACCGGTATAAGAACGGTTGGTTGCCACATTGAAAGAAGTTACCGGTTGACCGGATGGGGTGAAGCGCATCTCAGGGTCTTTGCCTAAATTTCCTACGATTGTTATTTTTTGAAACATACATCCTCCATTAGTCTAAAGTTTCTGAATCATCTAGTTTGCTCATTGCTCAAAGCTGGTCGCTGATAGCAAAGACAATGACTGTGAAATTAATTTTATATCAAATTTCAAAAGTGCAAGTCAATTAATTCTACAGTTCTTTGAGCCAAGAACAAACCTATTATAGAATTATTGTTCTAAGTTGTCAATAGCCAACTCATCGAATATTCAATTGAATTCTCTGGCAACGTAATCCCATGCGTTATGTTTCCCCATTTTCCACTCAATCCCAATGCTTTCGCCGTTAATTCAAAGTGGCACATAGCAATCCCCATATCCAGCCGCTGCATATCTTCGACCTGTACCAACCTTGTAAATATATTGCGATACCCTTTTGTGCGTTGAATAAAGAAATGATAACCTGTTTTATTATGCACCACCCGCCATGGTTGTTTGTTGGAAGCCGATGGTCCTAAGCGCACCATTTCTAACGGTAGTGCATAATCTCCAGCCATTGAAATGGTTAATGGAACTCCCCAGGACTCCGCAAAGAAAAGTTGCTCCCAGGCGAAACGCTGATGCCCGGCTACATATTGCCGGATAACACCCTGGCGAGCTTGATTTTCATCCTCCATTAATCCGATCGACAGAATGGCAGGTATACTTTCCTCTTGTTGAAGATCAATTTTACGGGCAAAGGAGCTTTTAGTGAAAGTTCCTCCCAACCAGCAGGTTCCTAATCCCAGGTCAGTAGCTGCCAAGACAATCTGCTCCATTCGGTAACCATATTCTTCCAGGTTAAGCGAACCCGTGCTTAACGCTCCCACCACAAAACCGCTCGCGCCCTGGATAAACCCATAGGTTCCCAATCCTCTCAACGCTTTTGGATCCTGTTCCTCCGTGGCTATCAGCTCAAAACGCATTTTAGCGCCAAACAATCCGGAGTTGATCCCGGCGATAAAATCCTTTAACTTAGCCTGCAACTCCACCGGAATCGGCTCACGGCGATATTTTCGACAGGAAAACCGCTTCTGAATCAGTACATCAATGGGTTGAGTATAGGTTGGCATGCGGATGATTATATCGTAATCCAGGCATATGACTATTTTTTTTCAGGTCGATTTTCAACCCTTTAAAAAGGTTTTGCATTCTATTCAGAACTACAACTTTCCCACTAATGCGATTCCTCGTCCTGCCATCACCCGAAGAACGACCGCACCAATATTTCTTCATCAATCTGCCCTGCCCGGAACATCCTGCCTGTTGTCAGATTGTTGATCTGCACTACCGCCGGGGAATTTAATGCCAGTGGGGTATTGAAGAAATCCCGCCCTGCGTCTTCATAGATTTCCGTGAATAAGCTTCCATAGGTGGGGGAAGCCAAAGAAACAACCCGATTGATCACTTTTTCTATCTCCGAATCAGATGATCGTACAACAAGTGTAGCCACACCACCATACAGAAGAGCATCATTGATGCGACCAAACGATGTCATCTCATCGTCACAGAGTGGCGGAATCACACAAAAGCCATGTGCCTGTACAACCGTATGAACATCAAACCCTTCTTCCTCTAATCTATGCAAGGACTGTTCGACAATCCGTGCGGATACCTGCACAGCACATGTCAGACTGGTACTGGATGCCATTAAAATATATAAATCTTCAGGTTCTACCTGGCAGGCAGTGGCAATCGCTTGTGCTTCTTCGTTAAGGATGGGTTGATTGGTCTGAATCGCCAGCATAGCCTGATGAGATTGATCACGATAGGGGTAAATCTTTAAATATTTATCCGGAGTCTTATTCAAAGCCCGTGCCGGACCAGCGCCAATCGGCGCATTCGGTCGTTCCATAATCCGCCATCCAGCAATCTGAGAACCAAAGCAGGCTTCCAGAGGATGATCCAGCATCACTCGTACAGCAACCAGATCAAATCCACCCAGTTGGAAATTTTCAAAACTTACCTCTCCTAATCCACCCAGGGTAATCAGCGTGTAATATTTCCCGGCTGTCCAGCTTCCTGCTGCTTTGAGTCCCAAATCAATCACGGTACTGCCACAAGCTAACTTCTCAACCAATGCACCAATCGTTTCAGGTGCATCCAGAATCTTGTTGATAACTTTCATCGCTTCCTGATTAAGACTTAACATATTTTCCTTTTATTGTTTTACTGCCTGCTGCCAGCTACCTGGTACCAGCTACACCGGCCCCGCTTCCCTGGCTGATAATCCCATATCCACTGGTAAAATCACTCCGGTTATATATCCTGCTAAATCAGAAGCCAGAAAAAGAGCTGCATGGGCGATGTCTTCTGGTACTCCAAACGTACCCCCTGGAATATACTTCTCTACTTCTTTCAATATGCTGGGGTTGCTGAAACCAGCAGTCATGGCTTCGGTATGGATCAACCCTGGAGAAATCGCATTGACCCGAACCCCATATCCAACCAGATCCAATGCCATGGCGCGTGTCATTGACTCAACTGCTCCTTTGGTGGCACAGTAAACGGTGCGCATGGGCACACTTAAGCTGGCCAGAATGGAACTGATGTGAATGATATTGCCGTGCTTTCGATTCACCATGCCACGTGCCACCAATTGACTTAAATAAAAAACCCCACGCACATTGGTATTAAAGGAAGAATCAAAATCCCTCAGACTGACATCGAGGAAGGATGCACGGTTGAAAGCAGCTGCGTTGTTCACCAGTACATCAATCGATGGCACCAGAACTTCTGATTGTGAAAGCATGCGTTCAACGGAAAGAGAATCAGCGATGTCTGCCTGGAGAATATATCCAATCCCCTGCTCTTTGTTTATTTGTTTCAGTGTTTCTTTCGCACCCAATTCATCTGCACGATAGTTGATAAGAACGGTCGCTCCATGACGGGCAAATGCTACTGCTGTGGCTCTGCCAATCCCACGCGAAGCTCCTGTCACCAGCACACCTTTCCCAGCAAATGTCGCTTTATCCAGCATCTTTACACTCTCATTTCTTCTGTCAACTCTCAGCTATTACGCACAACACCGTTCCCACATTCACATCTTCTCCCTCGGGAATTTCGATACTGTGCACCACCCCTGCTATAGGTGATTCCAAAGCCGTTGTCACCTTTTCAGTCTCTACAGTTGCCAATACCTGTCCAACAGTCACAGACTCTCCTACAGCTATCAGCCACTCTGTAACACTACCTTCTTCCATGGTAAGTCCCCATTTGGGTAATTTCACTTCCACCAGATTCATAATTTTCTCCTGTTACTTTTCAAGAACCTGCTTCACAGCTTTAACAATATCATCTTCAGATGGCAGGATGATTTTTTCCAATTTCACTGAGAACGGGATCGGCGTATCCAGTGCGGTGACACGTTTCACAGCTGATTTCAGATCGGAAAAGGCTTGCTCTGAGATGACAGCACTCACATCTGCCGACAATCCCCCGGAACCAGGCGATTCGCTGACCACGACTGCTCTGCCAGTCTTTCGGACAGATTCCAATACTGTTTCCTGATCCCACGGTCGTATGGTGCGCAGATCGATTACTTCTACCGAGACGCCCTCTCCCGCCAAAATTTCAGCGGCCGTTAATGATTTATGCACCATCCAGGTGTCTGTGACAATGGTCACCTCTTTTCCTTCCCTGGCAATCTTCGCTTTGCGTAATGGGGTGACATATTTCCCTTCCGGCACCTCACCTTTTTTTCGATAGAGAGCTTTATGTTCCAGAAACAGGATCGGGTTATCATTTTCGATACTG
>DAOUGX010000216.1:0-3534 GCA_034428855.1 Anaerolineaceae bacterium
TCGCTACCGTTACCAGGCAACCTGATCGCACGATTGATATTGATGCTGTCGGGGTTAAGTGCACCAGAAATGGTGAATGTGGGTGGTACCACGGGTAAATTTCGCCCGTCCCTGGTTTGGGACGGGTTATTTTTTTTTGAAGGAGTTTTTATGTCAGAAAAACCAATGATCTTAGAAGAACTGGAACAGGTAAAGCAAAAAGCTCTGGCCATGCTGGCTGAATTCCAGGATGAAGAAGCATTACAGGCCTGGAAACGAGAATATCTAGGTAAAACATCACTGGTGATGTCCGCTTTTAGCACGATCGGTCAACAAGCCAAAGAATTTCGTCCATTGGTTGGGCAGGTTGCCAATCAGGTCAAACAGGCTTTGGAAACTGCATGGGACGAACGAGCCAGAGTTGTCTCAGAAGCTGCACTCTCCCGAAAATTGGCTGAAGAACGCCTGGATGTGACCTTGCCGGGGAGACAACCGATTTCTGGTGGTTTACACCCCCAGACCCTGGTTTTACGTCGGATTTTTGCCATTTTTGCAGAGATGGGTTTTCAGGTGTACCGCTCTCGGGATGTGGAAAGTGATGAATATAACTTTGAATTACTCAACATTCCTGCCCATCATCCCGCCCGGGAAATGTGGGACACGTTCCACATCGACCAACCTGGGGTTGTATTACGAACGCATACATCCCCTGGTCAGATCCGGGTCATGCGTGAGCAGGCACCAAATCCCATCCGGGTGATCTTACCCGGTATGTGTTACCGCTATGAGCAGATCAGTTCTCGTTCCGAGATTCAGTTCAACCAGGTGGAAGTCCTGGCTGTCGGTAAAAATATCACCTTTGGAGATATGAAAGGTACACTGAACGGATTCGTACGACGCCTGTTCAATGCAGATGTTCGCACCCGCTTACGACCATCCTACTTCCCATTCACTGAACCCAGTGCGGAAATGGATGTAGAGTGCTTTGTCTGTGGTGGTAAAGGATGCTCGGTTTGCAAAGGCAGTGGTTGGCTTGAGATTATGGGATGTGGTATTGTACATCCCACCGTGCTGAAAAATGGTGGTTATGATCCCGAGGTTTATTCTGGTTTTGCCGCCGGGATGGGGCCGGAACGTATCAGTATGCTTTTGCATAAAATTGAAGACATTCGTTACTTCTGGGGGAACGACGCCCGTTTCCTGGAGCAATTCTAACCATTGATGAATGATATTTGGAGAAAAGGAAAATATGAAGATACCTCTTTCATGGCTTAAAGACTATATTGATATTGATCTCTCACTGGAGGATCTGGCACGCACACTCACCATGCTCGGACTGGAAGTCGAAGAAATCCAAGTGATTGGATTACCTTTGCCTGATAACAACATCAAACAGGAATTTAAATTCACCGGTTTACCCTGGGACAAAGATAAATTCATAGTCGCTCAAATCGATGAGGTTATGCCTCACCCGGACGCAGACCGATTAACACTTTGTCGATTAAATGATGGCAACCAGGAATGGGTAGTTCTGACGGGAGCACCCAACCTCTTCCCTTATAAAGGTCAGGGAACCCTGTCACAACCGCTTAAAGTTGCTTATGCCCGGGAAGGTGCCATCCTGTATGATGGTCACAAACCAGGATATGAACTGACCAAACTCAAACGCACCAAAATCCGGGGTGTCGAATCGTTCTCGATGGTTTGTTCCGAGAAAGAATTGGGTATTTCTGATGAACATGAAGGGGTGATCATCCTGGATCCGGATGCCCCCACCGGGATGCCTTTGGCAGATTATATGGGTGATGCTGTCTTCGAAGTGGCCATCCTGCCTAACATGATCCGTGATGCCAGTCTGGTGGGAGTAGCGCGTGAACTTTCAGCGGTGACAGGAAAATCATTAAAAATGCCAAAACGCAGCACCCCTTCCACTGGACCTGAGATTGATGGGCTGGCGGCCATTCAGATTGATGATCCAAAACTGAATCCCCGCTTTGTTGTGGGTCTAATTCAAGGGTTGGAACCCAAACCCAGTCCCTATTGGGTACAACGTCGTTTGCGTATGGCCGGTATGAGACCAATCAACTCCATTGTGGACGCGACTAATTATGTCATGCTCGAAACCGGTGAACCTTTGCATGCGTTCGATTATGATGTCCTCCTCAAACGTGCTGGAGGAAAATCACCCACCATTATCACCCGCGCCGCCCACCCGGGGGAGACGCTGACCACACTGGATGAAGTGGAGCGGAAACTGGATCAACATGCCATTCTGGTGTGTGACACAGCTGGTCCCCTTTCCCTGGCTGGTATTATGGGTGGGCTGGAAAGTGAAGTGACAGAAACAACCCGTAACGTCCTTTTAGAAGGTGCAAGCTGGAACTTTATCAATGTCCGCCGTACTGCAACAGCCTTACATTTGAATTCGGAAGCAGGGTATCGTTTCGCCCGTGGTGTTCATCCTGCCCTGGCTTCCTGGGCGGTTGACCTGGGATTGGAACGCATGCTGGCCTGGAGCGGTGGGACCATCGCGCAAGGGTTGGTGGACAATTATCCCCTACCTCCGGCCGATCCTCTGGTGACGATCAGTGTCCAGGATGTGGAACGCAAATTAGGTGTTCGATTAACCTCCCAACAGATTGCCGGGATTCTGACCAGGCTTGAATTTGAGTGCAAAATTGACGGCGATCATGTCCTGGCACAAACTCCTCCTCATCGGTTGGATATTGGAACCGGTGTTATTGGAAAGGCTGATCTGATGGAAGAAATCGCCCGCATTTATAGCTATAATAACATTCCAGAAACCAACCTGGCTGACGAACTACCCCCCCAGCGCAACAATCTGGAATTGGCGAATGAGGAAAAAATCAAAGATATCCTGGCAGGCTTAGGTTTACAGGAAGTCATCACCTATCGTCTCACGTCAATTGAGCGCGAGACCCGGGCTTACCTGCAGGGTCAATCGCTTGACCCCGAAAATTATGTGCGCTTACTCAATCCCATTGCTCCGGAACGATCAGTCATGCGGCAAAGTTTATTGGCTAGTGTTCTGGAGATTCTGGAAAGAAATGCCCGGATTCGTGAACGCCTGGCATTCTTCGAAATTGGTTCTCTATTTATACAGGAGGTAGAAAACAGCTTACCCAAAGAGCCTAAAAAATTGGTGATTGGCCTGAGTGGAAAAAGTGATACCCAGTCCTGGAACCAGAAAGAATCTGGTAACCTCGATTTTTATGACCTGAAAGGCGTGTTGGAAAATCTTTTAGAGAAACTCCATCTGTCCTCTATTACCTTTCAACCAACGGAACATCCCTCCTTACACCCGGGTAAAACGGCCGAAATACTGGTTGATGGCATACAAGTTGGTGTCTTTGGTGAATTACATCCCCGGGTAAAACAAAATTATGATTTCCTATCCCCAGCCGTCTACGTTGCGGAAATCAACCTGGATGTTTTACTGCCGATAATTCCCTTGCGCTTTGAATCACAGCCAGTTTCCGTCTTTCCACCTGTTTTGGAGGACATCGCCATCATTGTGGATGAATCCATCCCCGC
>DAOUGX010000217.1:0-4170 GCA_034428855.1 Anaerolineaceae bacterium
AGATGTACGCATTCCATCCCCGAAAGGGATTCCTTTTGATCAGGTCCCTGAATTGAGTCTGGAAGAAGTGGCTGAGGAAGTAATTAAAAGTTTCGATCAGGCATATGATCTGGTAGTTACCAATTTTGCTAACGGGGATGTAATCGGTCATACGTCCAGCAAGGATGCGAAGATACACTGTGCTGAGGTTGTTGATTATCATCTCAAAAAGGTGATCACAGCAGCTCAAACCAAAGGTTATGTAATTTTGGTTACAGCAGATCATGGAAATTTGGAACAATTATTTACCTCTGAAGGAAAACCACATGTTTCTCATACCGAAAATATTGTTCCATTTTTGATCGTTGATCCTGATAATAACCAACCTATCCTTCCGCAAGATGGAAGTCTGCAGGATATTACTCCGACTATCCTAAGAATTTTGAATATCGAACCACCAGATGCCATGACAGGCTCAAATTTGGTCCCGAATATCAATTTTGGAAAGAATAGAAAAGTACTATTAATCATTCTTGACGGATGGGGAAATGGATTGCCGGATGACACAAACCCAATCCATATTGGCAAAACACCATTTTGGGATGAACTTCATCATCGATACCATTTTTCTCAATTAAATGCCTCAGGTGAAGCGGTTGGCCTGCAAGCTGGCAAAGCGGGTAACTCTGAAGCAGGACACATGAATATTGGAGCTGGCAGAATCATTTTACAAGATGATGTGCGTCTGGATCGGGCAATGTTGGATGGCACCTTTTTTTCCAATGAAATTTTCAATGAAGCAATAGAGAATGCCAAGGTGAATCATAAAGCACTTCATTTAATTGGACTCTTAACGGAGAAAAGTTCGCATGGATCCATTGATTACCCACTGGCGTTGTTAAAACTATCCAAAGAAAAAGGGATGGAAGATGTTTTTTTGCATCTCATTTTTGATGGACGTAGCACTGAACCAGGTAGTGCACCGAATCTGATAGAAAAATTAGAGAAAAAAATATCTGAAATTGGCGTCGGTCAGATCGTATCAGCAATCGGCAGAGGAATAGCTCTTGATCGCGATGGAAATTACGGAAAAATTAAGAAAGCATATGATGCATTTGTCTCTGGGATTGGTAATTCATACCATTAAGGATGCATACGATGACAAATAATTTTGATTTCCATGATGAAGATCTGATCGTAAATGCCTTATATCCAAAGATGGTGTGTTTAAATCCAGGGGTTGCCGATCTGGAACTCTATGAGTTTGAATACGCATTGAATGGAATAAAACCACCTTATGGTTGGAATTCAATCGAGAAAATTTCACCCCAGAATTTAATCACAATGGAATTTAACGAAGAATTCTTCGACAAAGTGCAATTAAAACCATTATGTGGTAACAAAATTATTCTGGATGAAACAATCCAGTGGTTGACTCAACAAATTTTTATGGGGTTAATAACGGATGAATTATCCTGCGATTGGGTGAATGATCATTTCTATTTTGACATCCGTTCTTTTTGTCTTTTTGTTCGTACCCAATATTACACACCAAAAATTAAAGAACATTTCGGGAATAAGCCATTTCTGGAATTTGAACCAACGCAAACTCAATTCAATTCATACCAGGAAATTGGTTATAAGGCATTCAGTCAAGCTAATTCTCTAATTGATCGGGAATTCATCAAAATCATAGATCAACTTTTGAAAAATCATGGGATTCCCATTTTATTGGCTTTAGCTGGACCAACCGGGGCGGGAAAAACAGAAATTACCGAACAAACCAGAGCTTACATGCATGAAAAAGGATTAGAAATTTCCACCATTGAAATGGATAATTTTTTTAAGGATAAAGAATTTCGGGATGGAAAAGCACAGGGCAGGGATGTCATTCACTATGAATTATTTATGACTGCCATGAAAGATTTATTATTAGGTAAGTCAGTATTGATCCCGCGCTATGATTTTTATTTAACCCGTTCCAGCCACGATCTAGAAGGAAATTTGCGACCTGGTCAAACACCAATGGAAATTAAACCAGCAGATGTGATATTTCTGGAAGGGAATTTTCCATTCTACATCCCTGAACTGGACGAAATGATCGGGTTGAGAATCGTTTATCTCACCGATGATCCGATTCGGCTCAAAAGAAAATGGTTTCGCGATATTGACTTACGCAAAAAATATGATCCGGTTGGATTTGTCAACCGATATTTTAAGACACAATATTTTCGAGCAAAAGAAATATATCTTCCCTTAATGGAAGTTTGTGATGTGGCGGTAGATACTACTGCAGGTTGGTTGTGGCTGACTCCTGAATGGCAAGAGAAACTTGGCAAGAATAGTTAACAAGGGTAGATGGTTACATAGAAATGAGGACGTAAATGTTTGAAGATTTTTTTCGAAAACAAACAATTCCAAACCAAACAAAAATAGTGATGTTAATAATGGATGGATTGGGTGGTTTACCCAAAGAACCTGGTGGAAAAACTGAACTTGAAACAGCACAAAAACCCAACCTGAACGCTTTAGCGATGAAATCATCTTTGGGCTTATCAATACCTTTAGGTCCGGGAATAACCGTAGGGAGTGGTCCTGGACATTTGGCATTATTTGGATATGACCCAATGGAATGCGAAATAGGACGTGGTCCATTAGAAGCTTTGGGGGTGGATTTTGATCTGCATCCAGATGATGTAGCTGCCAGGGGCAACTTTTGTACAGTTGATGAGAATGATATTTTGACGGACCGGAGAGCTGGAAGGATTCCCACTGAACAAAGCAAGGAATTGATTGAAAAATTACGAAAAATACAAATTGATGGAGTCGAAATATTTCTAGAATCTGTTAAAGAACATCGTTTTGCTTTTATCTTAAGAGGTGAGGGTTTATCGACTCACGTCAATGAAACCGATCCACTCATCACTGGGACGAAACCATTGAGATTAAAGTCTTTCGATCAAGGCTCCCAGAGAACTGCAGAGATTGTGAATGAATTCGTAGAAAAAGCTCAATTGATTTTAATAGATGAAAAACCAGCCAATATGGTGTTGTTAAGAGGATTTGCGCGATTACCAATTGTTCCGACATTTCAGGAAATGTACAAATTAAATCCAGCCTGTGTTGCCGTGAATGGTATGTATCGTGGTGTTTCAAGGTTGGCAGGAATGAAGATTTTAGATGTAGATGGGGTTTCATTGGCTGATGAATTCACCACACTCGAAAAAAATTGGCATGAGTATGATTTCTTCTATTTACATTTTAAAAAAACAGATACCTGTGGTGAAAATGGTGATTTCGAGGGAAAAGTGAAAGCAATCGAAGAATTTGATCAACAAATTCCTCGCCTCTTATCATTGAAACCTGATGTAATTATTGTTACCGGAGACCATTCCTCGCCAGCAGTGATGAAATTTCACAGCTGGCATCCAGTTCCATTATTGTTGTATTCAAAATATTGCCGTCCAGATAACATCCCTGAATTTGGAGAAAAAGCCTGTGCGACCGGCAGTTTGGGCCAGCTGAATGCCAAACATATCATGCCGATTGCTCTGGCAAATGCGGAACGGGTGGCAAAATATGGTGCTTAAATAAAGAGGATATATGAATGATTCAAATGAAGTTTTTTCAGAAAAATTATACAAATCTATGCAGTCGATTGCACCAGCAATTATGGATTTGGAATTATATGAATTTCGGTACGCTCTCGAAAACATCATTCCTGTCAATGGTTGGCATTCAGTGCAATTACTGGATTCTTTTCAAATCGAAAAATTGATCAGTACCCGGGAATTTTATGAATCAATCCAATTAAAACTGAAACTTAATGGAAAACTTATCATTGATCCACAGATCCTGCATTTGACACAAATGTTATTCAAAGGTCTGGTTGAGAAAAATTATGGTGAAGGTTGGATCCTCCAACATTTTTATTTTGATGTCAGAGGTTTTTTATTCTTTCACCGTACGCAGTATTTCACTCCATCGAAATCTTTCTGGTTGGGAGAATTACCGTTTCAATCATTTGAACCAAAGCAGGAAACACTTAAACGTTTTCAATCGATTGGATATCCAAAATTTAAACAAGCCAATGCAGAAGTCGATGCATGTTTTATTGAAATCCTACAGATGTTTGTTCAATCAAATATTAAGCCATGTGTTATTGGAATTGCAGGTCAAACAGCTGCAGGA
>DAOUGX010000218.1:0-2791 GCA_034428855.1 Anaerolineaceae bacterium
CTGGTCTCCTATTTCCTCACAGATGGACAGACTCTCTAGGAGTACTTTTCTCTCCATTTCATACTCTTTGCTGTAGTGAAACAGAGTAGCCATGTTATTTAATAACACGCCCTGGTTGAAACGGTCTCCTAATTTTTTCGCGATGTCCAATCCTTCTTTGAAAAATACTTCTGCCTGATCATATTGTCCTTTGATACAGGCAATGTCCCCTAATAAATTTAACGGTGCCACCATTTGACGGGGATTTCTCGTCTCCCGTGCCAGATCCAGGGCATATCTCAATGCTGGTTCGGCTGCATCGTAATCCGCCATGCGATTGAGCACAATCCCTTTCAGATAGGCAGCATGAGCTTCTCCAGATGCATCCTTTTCTTTCTGGTACAACTGAAAACTGCGGGATGCATATTCCAATGCTTTTTGATATTTTTTATTGCTCCGTAATTCAATCTGACCTAACCCAACCAGACACAAAGCCATTTCACAATCGTTATTAAGTTTGAGTAATCGTTCATAACTATTGGACAACAATTGTCGTGAAAGTTCATTTTGTCGGGCTTTATACGCCAGATTTCCAATCCGATTGAGTAGCATGACAACCAATAATTCCAGATCAGGTCGTTGTTCCACTCGATTCCTGGCTTCCTGCAACCACTCAATCCCCTGGCTTACACGACTGCGAACATTAAAATATTGATATAAGATATCTATCACTTCGAACAACAAGTTGTGCCGTTCTGTCTGAAGGATCCACTTCCAGGCTACTTTGATGTTCTCCAGTTCAATTTCGATTCGATCCAGACAGGCAGATTGTTCACCTGTTTCAAAAATTTGAGCCTGATCTCGTAAAAATTGGAAGTAATAAGCGCTAAAGGCTTCGACGGTACTCTCCCATTCACCTGATTCCTTTAATTTTTGTTCTGAAAATTGCCTTACGATCTGATGCAGATCATATCTTCCCAGTGAATTTACCCTTACCAAAGATTTATCTACCAAAGACGTTAATCTATGCGAATTAATTCCAAAAATCTCTGTGGATGTTTGCTCCTCAAATCCACCTTTTAGAATGGAAATGCGCGCCAGATTAAATTGTTCATGCGCATTGAGTCGCACCCAGGACATTTCAAAAACAGCTGACAAATTCTGATGATGCTGTTGGACACTGGTCAAAGCAGAAATAAATGCCCCCATGCCCTGTTCAATGGTCTCTTCAATCTTTTTTTCAACGTTTCCAACCACTGAACCAGCCACCAGTTCAATTGCCAGGGGATGGCCTTCCACCAGACTGCATAATTTGAGAATGGTATTTCGATTGGTATCTGATAATTCAAATTTTCGTTGGGTAGCTTGCACCCGGTGGGTAAACAAAGAAACTGCGTCTGAAGGACCAGTCGAGGGATGGAAATCCTCAAAATTTAATCCATCCAGGTGATAAACCAGTTCTTCTGCGATGTTGACTTTGTTACGTGAGGTAACCATAATCTGCAGTTGATTACATTCTTTAATCAATTCTTCAAGGAATAATTGTATTCCCTTTTGTGTGGATAGCTCATCAAGATTATCCAGTAACAAAAGAAATTGCTTATGACGGCAGTAATCCAGAATTTGCTGACGTTTGGTGGTCTGATCGGAGAAATTAATGGAAAGAACCTTACCAATTTCTGAAATGAATCCATCCAAGGAGTCGATATTGCGTAACCATACAACGAAAACACCCTGCTCAAAAACCCCCACCTGTTCGTGAGCAATTTCCAGCGCAAGACGGGTTTTCCCAACACCTCCCATTCCCAGGATATTAATCAGTCGCTGAGAAGGACAGGCTATCCATTCACTGATAGTTGTGATTTCCTTTTCACGCCCCACGAAGCGATTGGTCATCAATGGTAAATTATGAATTGGTTTCCCCTGTGGCTCATTTGCTGGGGTTGTCAACGATTGTGCCCGTACCTGTTCAAATAGTGCTACGGTCCTGGGATCCGGATTCACATTCAAGTCATTTTTCAAATAGTGCACCAATGACGCATATTGTTTTTGAGCTGCACTCCATTGATGCTCCTGGGCTAATAATTGAATCAGTTGATAATGAGCATTTTCATCCCAGGGCATGATATGAATAATTTTCCGCAACATTTGAGTGGCATTGGTTTTTTCACCTCGACGTGTGTAGTAATGTGCCAAAAAAGCTAATCCTTCTACGGCAACAGTATCAAATTTTTCGCGGGTTATTAACAGCCATTCATCAAATAAAGGACTGACATTGATTAGATAGCGATCCAAAAATGGATTTTTATAGATCTGAATTGCTTTTTTTAGTGCAAATATGTTTACAGACCCAAGACCGTGCGCATTTTGATAATGGCAATAGGCAGCTTGAATCCAATTTGTAAAATCTGCCAGGTCTACCTGGATATTTGCTTTTGGATGGATACCAACTTGTTCCCGATCTGCATAAATAATGGTTTGGTCTTCTTCTTTAATTGCTTTTCTTAACAGAGAGATAGCCTGCCGCAAATTGTGCATGGCTTGATCCTCTGGTATATCACTCCATAGCAATCCCGCCAGGTGCGATCTTTGAAATTTTTGACCGCGTTCAGCAACCAGATAAATGAATAAAGCGCGAACTTTATCAGTATTAAATGCTGTAATGGGCTCTTCACCCAGTTGTACGTGAAAACCCCCAAAACATTGAATCTGCAATGGCGGTGAATACTGCATATCCATTAATTATACAGATGATTTTCTTGACGATCTTTTGACGATGATTTTGTATCCTCAACTTAATATCAAAAGAAAA
>DAOUGX010000219.1:0-3068 GCA_034428855.1 Anaerolineaceae bacterium
ATGGTTAAAATCAGTATTCTTTCCACCACCAGAAACGAACATCGCGATCCGATTATTGCCATATGGTATTATCGTTGTCATCCTCATTGGAATTGCTTTGTTCACAACCAAAGCCTGGGAATACACCAATACCACCGAATTTTGTGGGACTGCCTGCCACACAATGCCGCCACAATACGTGACTCATATTAACTCAGACCATTCCCGGGTAACCTGTGAAGAATGTCATTTAGGACGTGCAGAATTAGGTACATTAATTATTCGAAAAATTGAGTATTCCTGGCAAACGGGTTCGGCCATGGTTCTCAATAATTATCATTATCCTATTGTCGCTAAAAACATGCGTCCAGCCAGAGACGTGTGTGAAACCTGTCATTTCCCTCAGGTTTTCTCCAGTGATCGCTTGATTGAGTTCAATCACTTTTCACAGGATGAGAATAATACCGAAAATACCACATATCTCATCATGAAAACCGGTGGAGGTAGTGAAAGGGAAGGGTTAGGGTTTGGAATTCATTGGCACATTGAGAACCCGGTTTTGTTTTATCCAACCGATGAAGGTATGCAGGAAATACCTTATATCCGTGTCGTTAATCAGGATGGCACATTTAAAGAATATTTCGACACGGAAACCGATTTTGACTTTTCTCAAATCAGTGAGGAATCACTGGTCAGTATGGATTGTATGACCTGTCACAATCGCACCGCTCATTCTATTGATTATCCAGATAAAGCCGTGGAAGATATGTTGGCAAGAGGCGAAATTAATCAGGATATTCCATTTATCCGCAATTACGCTGCGACTGCCCTCAAAGGTGATTTCAAAACATACGAAGAAGCTCGCAGTAATATTGAAAAATTATTGACAAATTACGAACAGAATTTTCCGATCGCTTATGCCAAATATGGTAGTGATTTGGAAAAAACCGTAGAAGTTTTGTGGAAGTATTATCAGGAAAATGTATTCATTGACCAAAAAATGAAGTGGGATACACACCCGGATAACAATCAGCACTTAAATTCACCTGGTTGTTTTCGCTGTCATGATGGTAAACATCTTTCCAAAGAAAATGAAGCCGTACGATTGGAGTGTAATTTATGCCATTCCATCCCGGTGATTTCAGGGCCAGAAGACTTTATCACCAGTATTGAAGTGAGCACTGGTATTGAACCCTCATCTCACAAAGACACCAATTGGATTACCATCCACCACGAGGTGGTAGACACTACCTGTGAAAATTGTCATACGATGGATGATCCCGGTGGCGCCAGCAACACTTCTTTCTGCAGTAATTCCGGTTGCCATGGGCAGTCCTGGCAATATGCTGGTTTTGATGCCCCGCGTCTGCGACAGATACTAAACACCCTAATTGAAGTAACACCAACACCAGAACCTCAGGAAAATCCGGATGAGGGACTTCCACCTACTTATGAGACTGTTGCCAGCTTTTTTGCAACCTGCCTTAGCTGTCATGCTGAAGGAGGGTTGGCAGGTGTCAATCTCAGCTCTTATGCAAGCATCATGCAAGGTGGTGACAAGGGCCTTATAGTCATTCCAGGTGATGCTGAAAACAGTCCTCTGGTACAGGTACAACAAATGGAACCTGCCCACTTTGCTCAATTGACTAATTCACAACTTGAACAAATCATTAATTGGATTAATGCAGGTGCTCCGGAATAATTAATTAACTGTAATAGGAGGCTGATTTCAGGCTTATGAAGTCAGCCTCTTTTTTTATTCCCTTCCTTGATCTAAATGACTATTATGGTTCTTCTCTGCAATACCCCATTTTCCATAAGTTTAAACTATATTGGTTGATAACAGGTTTACCATTAAATGGGGATATCGGTCATTTGATTATAGACGGATATCATATTGAAAAAAATTGTCATCAAAGTGAAAATATTCACTGCATTAATTTTATTTTAATCATTAGGTAATTTTTCGCTCACGCGTAGACCAGATTTTTTAATATATAATTAATGTTCATAATTGGTCGAAATTTAATTTTTATGAAACCCCTATTCGTCATTCGAACAAGGAGAAACTTATGAAGAGAAAATATCTCCTCAACATTGAACGTGTTCTACTTCTCCTGACTGCAATTGGTTTACTGTTTTTCTTTGCAGGGTTGTTTAATTCTGCCGAGAATGTTGCAGCACAGTCAGAAGATAACCCAGAATCTCCAATAGACACTACTTCCAATACGTATTGTCTGGGCTGCCATGCCGAAGCCTACAACCCGGTTCAGCTTCCCAGCGGAGAAAGTCTGTATATTCAAATTGATGTTGAGGACTTTGCCAACTCCACCCATGACCGTAACAATGTTACCTGTGTAACCTGCCACACCGATATTTCGGGATTTCCCCACCCCATCAAAACAGCTCAGACATTGCACGAATACCAGGTAAAATGGGATGCATCCTGCGCAGAATGTCATGAAGAACAAGCCCTACAAACGAAAGATAGCATTCATGGTCAATTATTAGGCCAGGGTGAAGTAAACGCCCCAACCTGTTCTAATTGCCATGATCCCCACGCCCAACCTTACATGGACGAGCTCAGTAAGACCGAACATTCGGAAGTATGCGCTAATTGTCATAATGGCATTTTTCAGGAATATGCCAAAAGTGTTCATGGAGATGCCATGATCAATGATAACAATCAGGATGTACCTGGTTGTATCGATTGCCATGGAGTTCACACCATGACGGACACCAGCACTGCTGAATTCCGAAACAGTTCAGTGTATTTGTGTGCTGATTGTCACACCAATGCTGCCATTATGGATAAATACGGACTGTCCACCCAGGTGCTGGACACCTATGTAGCGGATTTCCACGGTACCACCGTCACCTTATTTGAGATTACAGAGCCAGGTCAGACGACCAATAAAGCAGTCTGTTATGATTGCCACGGTATTCATAATATCCTTTCGGTGAAGGATCCAAATAAAGGTCTATCCGTCAAGCAGAACATGCTGGCTGCCTGTCAGAATTGCCATCCAGATGCAACCACCAACTTCCCGGATACATGGCTAAGCCACTATATACCGGATAAAGACAAG
>DAOUGX010000220.1:0-6732 GCA_034428855.1 Anaerolineaceae bacterium
TCCTGTCCAATAACATCTTTCAAAGAAGTCGGTCTTAATGTCTGATCCAATCGATCATCGGGTTTTGCTTCAGGACTGATCATTCTATCTTCGCTCATGTGTTCGATTATACCTTCAAAATTCATCTAAAGAAGTAATTTATGAATTTTTACAGACAAATGCCATTGAAATCTTATCCCCATTGTTTTCTGGTTTTTATACAGCTACTGATATTAACTGCCTGTTCACCCAGGATTAATTTGGATAACCCGATTGGTTTTGGATTATCTTCGAAAGCTGACGCTGAATATTGGTCAAACCAGTTGAATGCACAATGGTATTTCGATTGGAGCACCAAAGAAATTTCCAGCTCTACTGAACTGGAATACTGGCAAACAATCAGGGTTCAAGAAAATGGATATACTCCCTCAAAAGAAGTAATTGAAAAAATCGCACTAAACTACCCGGGTCACACCTGGATTATTGGAAATGAACCCGACAATTTGCACCAGGACAACACAACACCCGAGAATTATGCAAAATACTACCATGAACTTTATACCCTGATCAAATCAAACGATCGTACAGCGAAAGTTGCGATTGGTGCTATTAGTCAACCCACGCCTGCCAGATTAGCTTACCTTGATGTCGTATTGAGAACCCATGAACAATTGTATGGGGAAAAACTTCAAGTAGATTGGTGGAATGTCCATGCATATGTTCTCAGGGAAGAAGCTGATTCCTGGGGAGCAGGATTACCAGTAGGAATATATGAAGCACCTGCCAGCCTGTATGAAATTCATCAACATGGCGACCTCCAAATCTTCAAGGAAAATTTAATCAATTTTAGAAAATGGATGAAGAATAATGGTTATCAAAATACACCCTTGGTTGTAACCGAATATGGTATTTTAATCCCGGAGGAATTCGGATTTGATCAGATTTTTATAACAAATTATCTCAAAGATACGAGTGAATGGATGTTAACCTATCAAAACCAGGAAATTGGTTTTCCAAAGGATGACTTCCGTCTGATACAAAAATTCGCCTGGTTCAGTTTAAGTGATCCTATTTATCCATCAGCTAATTTAGCCAATCTTGAAAAACAAACTCTCACTAAAATCGGTAATGAATTTAGACAACTTTCTCGATAATTTATGGTTTTGTGGTGTAAAGTTAATACATAACACATGCTATAATGACCACGAATATTTTTTCAGGAGATAAACACATGACCGGATTAATAATCTCAAAACATCCATTATTAGCTCATAAACTTGCAAAGTTACGTGATGTTAAAACCGAACCCAAAAAATTTAGGGAATTAGTTCGGGAAATGGCAGGACTGTTGGCATATGAAGCAACAGCAGATTTAAAAGTCGAACCAATCGAGGTTCAGACTCCATTGAAAATTGCCCCTGGATATGAATTAAAGGAAAAAATTGGATTGGTACCAATTCTTCGGGCTGGTCTAGGGATGGTAGAGGGTATTTGGGAGCTGATGCCATCTGCAGAAGTCTGGCATATCGGAATTTATCGAGATGAAAAAACACTAAAACCGGTGGAATATTACAACAAATTACCTACAGAGCCAACGGTAAGCGTCTGCCTTGTTTTGGATCCCATGTTGGCCACTGGTGGATCAGCTGTAGCGACCGTGGATGTATTAAAACGATGGGGAGTCAATCGAATAAAATTTGTTGGCCTCATTGGAGCCCCTGAAGGGGTTGGATTATTACAAAAACATCACCCTGATGTACCAATTCACCTGGCAGCGCTGGATGATCACCTGAATGAGGTAGGATATATTGTGCCTGGATTGGGTGATGCTGGAGACCGTCAATTTGGAACTGGATAAATACGACTTTGTATCAATGTAATTGAAAGTAGCCAGTGATTATCAATCCTGGCTACTTTTTATAATTGCTTATTTATTAATTAATGCGCAATCCTAAAATTCTCAACAAAACCTGTCGAAATATCCAAGTTGGAACCAATATAATAATATGAACCAATACTGATCCAGCCAATATAAATGAGATTGAAAACAACCATTGATTAATATTTGGATAAATATTATTTACCATCCAGTCCCCCAAACCGGCAATCAGTACCAGAGACAAAATTAAGGCTATTCCTAAAATTATGAGTTTCCAGGATTGTCTGTCAGATTCCGAAGGAATCATCGTTGTACTGATGGCAAAAGCAAGATATAACCACAATCCAAAATCTGGCACATTCCTTAAATTACGAAATGCCAAAAGGAAATTTTTTCCATTTCCTTCATAAAAAAATGTGATTAAGTCACGAAAACCTAATTGGTTTTCACCAATTAATCCAACACAAATTAATCCGATTATAAAAGGTGCAAGTCCAATCAAAGAATCTCTAAATACATCACTTTTGGATGTCTGTACAAATCCTAATCGAATTTTTCCTTGTTTTGATACATCAGGCAAAAGTGATATTTTCCGAACTGGAACACCCAATATTATCGCCATAATCAAATGACTGACTTCATGAATGAAAACACCAGGCAACAATAGAAATGAAAACAATCCCATTGCTACATTGGGTTTTCTGGTTATTAATAAAAAAATGATTTGTATTTCTCGTTGCAATAGCCGTTGAACTAGAATCAGAATTAAAAGACTGCAAACAAAGAAAATAAAACCATCAAATTTCAAACCTGCTCACTTTGCTGCTGCTTTGACAATATCAATAAAATCAGGTTTTAATGACGCACCACCAACCAAAGCTCCATCGATTTGTTCCTGTGAGAAATATTCATGAGCATTTGAACCATTGACAGACCCACCATATTGGATGCGAATCTTTTCGGAAATATCTTTTCCAAATTGTTTTTCAAGTGGATTGCGGATCGCTTCGGAGATTATATCATTAGCCATGATTGGATCACACGCTAAACCGGTACCGATAGCCCAGACTGGTTCATAGGCAATCACAATTTTTTCTGCTTGTGATGGTGTGACATGTTGTAAACCAATTTCCATTTGTTGGGTGATAATCTCAATGGTTAAGCCTTTTTGGTTTTCGGATAATGTCTCACCCACACACATGATCGGAATGATGTCATTATCTAAAGCTGCTAATAACCGTTTATTGACTGACTCATTTGTTTCACCAAAAAATGTCCTTCTTTCTGAATGCCCAATAATTGCGTAATCAGCGAATTCTTTAACCTGGACAGGGGATATTTCACCTGTGTATGCACCCTGCTTTTCCCAATGAACATTTTGAGTCCCTACTCCAATCGAACTATTAGTCAGCAAAGTTGACACTTTACTCAATGATGTAAAAGGAACACAAAACACACTTTCCACATTATTAATTTTTTCAATTTCCGTTTTCAAAACTAAAACTAGATCTTCCGCTTCAGAAACGGTTTTATGCATTTTCCAATTACCGGCAACAATAGGTTTTCGCATTTTTTCCTCACATAATCTGATTTATGTGGATATTTTACCCCAACCAGGTCACTTCAAGTAACAACACTTAATAAAACACTATTTGAACCGGAGATATATTGACGAACTTTGTTAGAACGGGTATGATCAAACTACCAGGTTGACCAGATGATCGCGGTACTTAGGTATCGAGGAAAGTCCGCACTCCATAGAGCAAGATGCCGGGTAACACCCGGAGCGGGAATGCCTTAGAGGTAACCTGCTAGATCGGGCCACAGAAAATAACTGCCCTTTGGGCGATGGTGAAAAGGTGGTGTAAGAGACCACCGGCGCTTGTAGTGATACGACGGCCAGGTAACCCTCATCTGGAGCAAGGCCAAGCAGGAACAAAGCATTTTGCTGGGAGATTGCTCGTCTCCTTATAAGTTTCGGGTAGGCTGCAGGAGTGTATTGGTAACAATACACCTAGAGAGATGATCATCATTTGAATTGTCGTCCGTAATGGATACCCAATCCAAAGACAGAATGCGGCTTATCGGTCGGCCTGGTATTTCTTTTAATAAATTTCCGGAACAAAGGATTGATCGGTTATTGGGGGTCTGACATAACCTTCATTTTTCTGCCTGGGAGGTAATTCGATGGGTTCCGGTGTTAAATCCTCAAATGGAATCATGCTTAATAGGTGATGAATGCAATTTAATCTGGCTTTTTTCTTATCATCTGCATTAACAACATACCAAGGTACTTGTTTAATATCTGTGTGAGCAAACATCTGATCTTTTGCTTTTGAGTATTCCACCCATCGCGATCTGGATTGTAAATCCATCGGACTTAATTTCCAGCGTTTAGTCGGGTCTTTTATACGATCCTCAAATCGCTTTTCTTGTTCTTCATCACTGACCGAGAACCAATATTTTAATAAAATAATTCCTGAGCGTACCAACATCCTTTCAAACTCAGGGACAGACCGTAAAAATTCCTGATATTCTTCTTCGGTACAAAAACCCATTACTTTTTCAACGCCTGCACGGTTATACCAGGAACGATCAAAAAGCACCATTTCTCCTGCTGCAGGTAAATGGGCAACATATCTTTGAAAATACCATTGAGATTTTTCTCTTTCAGTCGGGGCTGGCAACGCAACTACACGCACATTACGAGGATTGAGACTCTCAGTAATTCTTTTGATTACACCCCCTTTTCCAGCTGCATCCCTTCCTTCAAAAATGACAACTACTTTCAATCCTTTGAATTTTATCCATTCCTGTAATTTAACCAACTCGACTTGAAGTTTTTCTAATTCTTCTTCATATTCTTTTTTGTCAATTTTTTTTCCATGTTTGTTGGTCGTGGACATTACATGTTGATCATTGGCAATTTCTGCAACATGATCTTTATTTTTCTTTTTCTCATTCTTTCCCATTTTGCCCTAACCTTTTCCATCACCTTTCACCTCAATTTATTATACAGACAAGTCAGGATTTAAATCAAAATATCTTATGAATTAATGCAGGAAAAAGCTGATAACAATTTAAAAAGAAAATTGTAATTGGTGAGTCAATGATTTTCCATCTAGAAGAATGAAAGGACTAATTTTATCAGTCGAAATTCCTAAAAATGACAGGTCTTCTTTTCTTTTGAGTTTGTTTTTACTACGATATCTGGCAATCATTTCCACTCTCTTTGGACCTATTCCAGGGATGCGTAATAATTCTTCTTTTGATGCGGTATTGATTTCAATTGGTTTCTCTCGTAAATTATTTTCAGCCCAATATCTTTTAGGATCGGACATTAAGTCTAAATTTCCATTGTGATTAAAAGAAAAATCTTCAAATGTGAATCCATAATCCCTGATGAGAAATGATGCCTGGTATAAACGATGTCCACGCAAGGGATTCTCTGCAGGTAAATTTTCATAAGGAGTATTTTTTACTGGGGAGAAGGTCATATAATAAATTCTGGCCATATTGAAGTGACGAATCAAATAGTCACTTGCTTTTAAAATTTCTATATCATTCTCCCCGGAAGGCCCAACGACTAATTGAGTAGTTAACGATGGCCAGCGTTGTCTCCAGTTCGGTTTTGGCTCCTTCGTATTACGAATATTGTCAACCCAGCGGATTCTTGAAAATAATTCTTCACCAAAATGCTTAAGTGGGGCTAATTGCACCAGTCTTTCAGGATTTGGAGCTTCCAAATTGATCGACACCCGATCAGACCACTTCATTAAACTAAGTATTTGGTCAAATTCTGCGCCAGGCATGATTTTCATATGTAAATAGCCTGAATACTTTTTTTTGATCCGTAAAATTTCAGCTGTTTCGATTATTTTGTCCTGAATTCTTACACCACCACCTGCGATTCCTGAACTCAAAAACAAACCTTGTGCAATTTTCTGATTGTACAAATCCAGGAATGTATCTGCCATTTCGTCTGGCGTAAAAGTTGCCCTACGAAAATCCCTGCCTGATCGAAAGGCACAATAATTACAATTTCTTTCACACACAGAAGTAATCACACTTTTTAACAATGGTATTGATTTTCCCCCTGACATCCTGGCATACGTTATCATTGGATGTTTTTCAACCTTTGATTTTTCTGGGCATGATAATAATGATGTCTCTACATTTTCACCCTCTTCAACATCCATATTGTCCGATAATAAACTCAGTTTTTGGAATCTGTCCATATTGCCAATTATAGAACTTTTGTTCCTATAAATCAAGTGGAAATCTTGTGATGAATTCCAATTTGGTGTAATATGTGTAATCAGATTTCAAGGAGATTTTTTTATGCCACGTGGGATGATTAGGTTGTTTTTTTTCTTTTTCGTTTTTCCTGTATTTTTATTGTTCCCAATGCATCCAATTTCGGCACAAAATGAAGATAATCCGAATAGTTTGAGTTTCATTGTCAACTCACAAAATGCTTTTTATGGTCTCAATGCAGGTTCCTTTACCCAGGAACTCCGTTTTCGATTTTTTCAACAAAATCGTCAAAATTATCTTTTTATAGACATCTTTGACGGGAATCAATTTTTTACAGTTGGGGCATACAATAACAAAGGACTTTTTATTTTGATTCAGGATCACCCGGAAAGCTTTAAGAAAAATCGATTAACCCCTTCAGAATTCGAAGATCGCTTTTTCGATTTATTAACCGACTACAATATGTTACCTGAAATTGATACTAAAGAGTTCTCATTCGAAAAATGGATAATCCCAAATTCCAACATTATTTTTGCGGACAAATCAGGTAGTGCTTTTGTAATTTATTCTGATGACCATAATTTTCAGGTGATCGAAAATAATCAACCCTATATAGG
>DAOUGX010000221.1:0-3223 GCA_034428855.1 Anaerolineaceae bacterium
GGATTCCCGTTGGTGGTTTCAATACCATCAATCCAGGCCGAGCCTTCGGTTGGTTTTGCCAGACCGGTTAACATCCGCATGGTGGTAGTTTTACCTGCGCCATTCCGCCCCAGGAAACCATAGATCGACCCTTTGGGCACCTCCAGATTAAGATGATCCAGGGCTTTCACATCCCCATAATTTTTGGTCAGGTCCTTACAACGAATGGCAACTTCGGTTGCAATTCCAGAGGTCATTATCATTCTTCCTCTCGACCAACCACGAAATAAATGATTGGGCCAATGATGTTGACAAACACAACCACAATAATCCACACCCACTTAGGACCTTTGGTTTTTTCACGTTTGAGAACATCTACCAGTGCGGTGATCATTAATCCCAGTTGAATCAGGATCAACGGGATTAACAAAGGTAAAAATTTCATAATCAGATCTAAAATACTTGAATTTTCCATTTTAACTCTCCTCTATTTCGGGGTGATTGATGATGACTAATTTTCGTAAACGCCGGCCTGTTTGTGGCGTATTCGTACCTAATTCAGCCAGTTGATTGCGAAATGGTATAAAAAGCGCATCCAATTCTTCGGTACTGGCATAAAATAAAGCCTGGGAATAACCAACCCGGTCAGCATAAAGATCCAGGGTGTCCTGAGAATCCAGATAGGCTTTAAATCCCTGCACCAAACCAGCAATATATCGGGAAAAATAATGTAGATGATCGGCTTTGGTCATCTGTTGAACATCATCCTGGGTGAGATTGGGAGCCTGTACCAGACGATAGGAATGTTCCGGAGTGCCTTTTACGGGATGAGTATCTGCAATCTCAATAAAACCACCATCCAGCAATTTATTGATATGGCGATACAGGGATGATTTAGCTACATCTGGCATCAACTGATCCAGCTCGTGGATGGTGTGCGGTTCTCTCCCTAAGAGTTGCAGAATTCTCAGTCGTACCGGATGAATAATTAAATCTGCTTTTTCAGAAGGTTGCATGTTGTTTTTCCTTTTCATTATCATTATCAATAATGATAATGAACGATGATGATTTGATTATAGACAGGATTAACTGAAAACACAATAGGCTTTCGGGCGAATTGACCGTTAAGCCGATATAAAACTGGTCTGATGGGTAGGAGAAGTTAACCCAACGCCTAAGGAATATACTCTTTCAGTTGTCGTGAGCGTCTGGGATGACGCAAGCGACGCAAAGCTTTACTTTCGATCTGGCGGATACGTTCGCGGGTTAAGCCAAATTTTTGTCCGACTTCCTCAAGCGTGTAGGTGTGGCCATTATCCAGGCCGAAGCGCAGGCGTAAAATCCGGGCTTCGCGTGGGGGCAGGGTATCCAGTACAGCTTCAATACGTTCGCGCAGCATTTTGTTGTAGGCGGTCTGAATTGGGGTGGGAGTAAGGGTATCTTCGACGAACATACCCAATTCCGACTCTTCCTCATCCTCGTTGATGGGACTTTCCAGGGATAATGGCAGCCAGGAGACCCGCATCATCCAATCCACCTTATTGGGAGAGACATCCAGTTCGGCTGCTAATTCTTCATTATTGGGTACACGCCCCAGTTTTTGTTCAAGCTCATGCATTAGCCGATATAGCTGACGGATACGATCTACCATATGCACCGGTACGCGAATGGTACGACCCTGATCGGCAATGGAACGGGTAATGGTCTGGCGAATCCACCAAGTGGCGTACGTAGAAAAGCGGAATCCACGTTGATATTCGTATTTTTCAACCGCTTTCATCAGGCCCAAATTCCCTTCCTGAATCAAATCCAGAAAGGGAACTCCACGACCCATATAACGCTTGGCAATACTGACGACCAGGCGGGTGTTCGCTTTAATCAAATGATCACGGGCCAGTTCGCCACCCTCAACTTCTTCATTCAGGCGTTCAAATTCCTCATGAGGAGTATGGCCATTCAACTCGATTAATAATTGGGTGGCCATGCGTCCGGTTTCGATGCGTTTGGCCAGCTCCAGTTCTTCCTGTACGGAGAGAAGCGGTACCGAGGACATTTCTTTCAGATACAATCCAATGGTATCATCACTGGAAATGGTTTCCAGGTTGGCGGAATAGGGATCCATATCACTGGGCGGCCCGCCATAATCATCCCCGCCATGTCCCGATTCTTCTTCGTCGAGTACATCCACACCCTGCCGGCGTAAAGCCATCAGGATGGATTCCATGCGGTCAGCGTCGCTGGTGATTTCAGGATAGGCTTCCATTAGGTCTTCAGTTGTCAGGTAACCCTGCACATCGGCTTTTTCTAATAAGACCCGTATTACGTCAGTTTTTCGGATGCGCCTGCTAGCACTTGCCATTTTTCCTCCTGCTCCCCAACCAATCAATCTGCTATACAAAAAGCGACAGAGGATACCGTTAATGCCATGTTTACCAACATGGCAGGGGAGAATCTGATGGTTGCTTTTTGACTTGTATTAAAATGATATGGTTGCAAGTGTAATCCCGTATAAATAAACAATAATAAAACTAATATGCTATGCGTGAATCAGCATGTTCACAGGTAGCGTGATTTAAGTTAATGCCACATTCCGTGCACAATCCTTTGCAATCAGCCTGACAAAGCGCTTTGATTGGAAAGGCTAACAACATATTCTCGTAGACCAAAGGCGAAAGATCAATAAATCCATCCTCAGGAACAAAAAATTCCGCGTCCTTCATATGACGACTTCGATACGCGTATAATTCTTGAAATTCAGTTGTCAGTTGTTGTGGAAAATCCTCCAGGCAACGTACACATTGTCCCACCACATACCCTTCAAAGTTTGCATCCATTAATAACCCTTGTGGTGTTCGATTGATTCGAACCTTTCCAAGCACATTGGAAAGCAAAAGGTCAGACTCTAGTTCAATCTCCTCAAAATTAAAGTCCAGGTCTCGGTAGGTACCGATGGGCTCATGAATCATGAATCCGACATTAATGCGAAGGGGGTTTCTAGGTTGGCTCAACGGATAACTCTACCGATCAAAGGGTATAATAACACTCTTGAGATTATAGCACACGGAAAATCAACCGTCAACTTATTATAATATTTATGATAAAAATAGGAAAAATTAACCATGCAGACACTCTTAATCGCCAGCAGCAACCCCGGCAAATTACGTGAATTTCAAGCCATCCTCCAGAATTTGGGGGTTAACCTGGTTTTACCGGCAGATATAGGGGTGCATTTGCATGTGGAAGA
>DAOUGX010000222.1:0-10515 GCA_034428855.1 Anaerolineaceae bacterium
TAAAATCATACTGATCATATCAATTCCAATCATGGGTAAGACAAAAACTAAAGCCAATAAAATGATAGGACCATATGGTTTAATTTTGTTCCAACCCTGGCGTAAATTAGCAGGCAGCAGGAAATCCAGGACTTTTTCTCCATCTAATGGAGCAAGTGGTATCAGATTGAACAACATCAACGCTAAATTGATCACTATAAATTCTATTGCAAACTCATAAGCGGTTGGAATGAATTTAGATGATGAAATTTGATATTGGATTAATCCAAACCGTAATGGGATTGCGGCAAGAATAGCCATTCCTAAATTGGAAAGTGGACCAGCCAAAGAAACCCACATAAATGCGCTTCGTGAGTGTCGATTGAGTGCATATGGATTAACCGGTACTGGTTTCGCCCAACCAAATCCAGCTACTAACAATAACAGGCTTCCAAAGAGGTCCAAATGGACAAGTGGATTCAGAGTCAATCTACCATTATCTTTTGGTGTCCGATCGCCAAATGCATTGGCAATCCAAGCATGGGCAAATTCATGCACGGTAAATGCAATAACCAATGTGACAATTCTGATAATTAATTTCGAAATGGATAATCCAAGCATTTTATTCCTGAAAAATTGATTATATCATGGGTGGTATAATCGTTACGTGTTACCTGAAATCAATTTACGTGATAGATTAATTCTTCGGAAACCACACCCATGTGGAAGTTACGAATGGGAGGTCGTCCGACTCGGTGCGGATATAGGTCTGGTGTGCTGTCAATGTGGCAGAAAGGTATTGTTATCCAGGAGGGAATTATCAAAGCGTGTCAAACAAATAAAACCGGTTGATAGAGAAATTTTGAATCATGACTAAAAAGCCTAATATTTTATTTCTGTTCTCTGATACAGGAGGTGGGCATCGAAGTGCAGCTGAAGCAATCATTGAAGCAATTCATCTGGAATTTCCAGATCAGTTTGAAACACAAATGATTGATATATTTCGTGAATATGCTCCTTTGCCTTTAAATTTTGCTCCTGAAATATACCCCCATCTTTCCAGATACCCAAAAATGTGGAAACTTGGCTATGAAGTTAGTGATGGGACCAGACGAATTCGAGCATTTTATAATGTTATGTGGCCTTATTTACGCCGTGCTGTTCATCAATTATTTAAAGAAAATCCAGTTGATTTAATAGTTTCTGTTCATCAATTGGTAAATATTCCTTTATTACGATCTCCAATGAGACACAACATCAGGTTTGTTACTGTTGTAACAGATTTAGTTTCAACTCATTCTGCATGGTACCATCCTGGTGCGGATTTGGTTATAGTTCCGACTATACCTGCAAAAGAAAAAGCTTTGAAAAGTGGCCTACCAAATGAAAAAGTAATTGTGATCGGACAACCTGTTGCAGAAAGATATATTAATCAACAACAGAATAAAACAGAATTAAGAAAAAAATTTGGTTGGGAGCAGGATAAATTAACCATTTTATTAGTTGGTGGTGGAGAAGGAATGGGTAATTTGGAAAAACATGCTGTAGCACTGAACCATTCAAATTTGCCAATCCAATTAATCATTATTGCCGGTAGAAACCAATCATTAAAAATTAAACTAGAAGGAATTAATTGGAAAATTCCTACTAAAATCTACGGTTTTGTTAAAGAGATGCCTGAATTTATGCAGGCATCCGATGTTTTAGTAACAAAAGCGGGTCCAGGTACGATAAGTGAAGCGTTTATTGCTGGGCTCCCACTCATCCTTTATAGCAAAATGCCAGGTCAGGAAGATGGAAATATTGGTTATGTCGAGAATCAAGGAGCAGGAATTTGGGCACCACATCCTGAAAAAATGGTTAGTTGTCTTGAAAAATGGATTCAAAATCCAAAAGAATTAAGTGCAGTTCAAATAAAATCAAAACAATTAGCAAAACCTTTTGCTTCCAGAGAAATAGCGAAAGAACTTAATAATCAAATCCAGATGATATCTAATCATAGTAAATAGAAAAGTGTATAATCATTTTTATGCCAATTCTTGATCCATTTAGCCTCGAATTTTTTAGTAAAAGTAGTGAACAAACCCGACGACTCGGAACTCGTTTAGGCTCTTCGCTTTTGGTGGGAGATGTGGTCTGCCTCTCTGGAGATTTAGGTTCAGGTAAAACTACTTTCACACAAGGAATTGCAAAAGGATGGGGATCTCTGGATGTGGTTACAAGTCCAACTTTTGTCATCGTCAACCAATATAAGAGACCAGATGGTGCAATACTTTACCACCTGGATGCATACAGACTTGAAAATGCAATGGATGCAATTAATCTTGATTTGGAAAATATGTTTTTATCGGGAGCTTTGGTTATTGAGTGGCCTATCCGCATAAAATCTGCTTTGCCAGATGAATATCTGTGGATTGATATGACCTGGGTGGATGAGTTTCAAAGAAGACTGGTATTTTCTCCTGTGGGAGAAAGATACCGATCAATTCTGACAACTTTTAGACAGAGAGCGTTTGGAGGATGATTTTTGAATGTTATTAGCGCTGGATAGTTCAACCCAAACTGTTGGAATTGCTTTATTCGACGGTTCGCAAGTTATAGGTGAAATCATTTGGCAAACAAAAAGCCATCATACTGTTGAAATTTCTCCTGCTATTGATGAATTATTTCGCAAATGTGGAGTTGATTATTCTCAATTGAAAGGGTTGGCAGTTGCATCCGGACCAGGGTCTTTTACTTCTTTACGCATCGGTTACGCTATTATTAAGGGCTTGGCTTTATCACTGCACATTCCTGCAGTTGCCATTCCAACATTGGATATTTTAGTTGCAGCGCAACCTTTGAGAGATTTACCAATGTATGCTATGTTGCAAGCAGGACGTAATAGATATGCAATTGGTAAATTCAAAGCTCAACCAAAAAGTTGGGTTTCTGAAGGTGAAATTGAAGTCTTAAAGATCGAAGAAATTACCAATCTAGCAACTACACCAACAATCCTCTGTGGAGAATTAAAATCAGAGGATAGGCAATTATTATTAAGAACCAATAAAAACTTTATTTTGGCTTCTCCCGTTCAATCTTTGAGAAGACCATCATTTTTAGCATATTTGGCATGGAAAAAAATTAAATCTGGAAAATTCGAAAATATTCACCTGATTTCTCCAACTTACATTCATTTTGCCAGCGCTTTATCTTGATTTGGGAGGTTTCATTTGAATTTATTATTTAGGCAAATGGATCTAAAGGATTTGGAAGATGTCAAATCAATTGACAAGATTGCATTTCCAAATCCTTGGCCAGAAAATGCTTTTCGGTATGAAATAGAAAAAAATCCTAATGCCAGGTTATGGGTGGTTGAGGTGAATGAAGAAGAAGAGACCAAGATTATTGGTTTCTCAGTTATCTGGATTGTGTTGGATGAAGCTCATGTGGGAACAATAGCGATTCACCCGAATTATCAAAATCAACAATTTGGTCAAAAATTATTGGCAAATGTATGCAAGCAATTAATCACTGAAAATATTTCAAAAATATTTTTAGAAGTTCGGGAATCTAATAATCCCGCAATTCATTTGTATGAATCATTTGGGTTTGATGTTGATGGAGAACGTAAAAAGTATTATCGAGATAACGGAGAGACAGCTATTTTAATGAGTGCTCCAATTCATGATATAGAATTCTACGAAAGCATACTTCAGAATAATCCAATTTCCAACGAGATTTGTAATAAGGAGATTTTGAGATAATGAATAGTCTTTCAGAAATTTCCGAATTAGTTTCAAATTGCCAAAACTGCATATTGTATCATTCCAGAGTTAAATCGGTACCTGGAGAAGGCCCATCTTCTGCGGAAATCATGTTTATTGGTGAAGGACCAGGTTTCAACGAAAATCAACAGGGGAGACCGTTTGTAGGTCAAGCTGGAAAGTTCCTGGAAGAATTACTTTCAATTGCTGGATTAAACCGGAGTGAAGTCTTTATTACGAATGTTGTGAAATGCCGTCCTCCTGGAAACCGTGACCCTCAACCAGAGGAATTGGAAGCGTGCTCAAAATACCTCGATAAACAAATCGAACTAATCAATCCTAAAATTATTGTTACCTTAGGAAGATTCTCTATGGCAAAATTTTTTGGTCAGGTAAAAATCAGCCAAATTCATGGGAAAAGCAAGATTGTTAGTGACAGATATGTTGTTGCAATGTACCACCCAGCAGCAGCTTTACATCAACCAGCCTTAAAAAACACATTGCTTGAAGATTTTGCTTCATTAAAAAAATATATCTTACAACTAAATGAAAAAAACCAAAAATTACCATTACAGGCAAAAATTTCTCAATCAATAAAAGATCAAGATGATAAAGATGATAAACCAACACAATTATCATTATTTTAAAATAAGAGGGAAATATGAATTCTAAACAAGCACTAATTGACAAATTTGAGAAAAAACAAGCAAAAATAGCAATTCTTGGGTTGGGATATGTTGGACTTCCTTTGGCAGTAGTATTTGCAGAGGCAGGATTCGATGTGATCGGAATTGACCCTATTCGGGAAAAAGTAGATCTTATCAATAATGGAGAAAGCTACATAATTGATGTCCCTACAGAGCAAGTTAAAAAATTGGTTAAAAGAAATAAATTAAGAGCCACAACTGATTTCTCAATTATTAGAGAAGTAGATGCTGTTTCTATTTGTGTTCCCACGCCTTTACGAAAAACAGGTGATCCGGATCTTTCATTTATTATTTCCGCAACCGAATCTTTATCGAAGTATATGCACAAAGAATTGGTGGTCGTTTTGGAATCAAGCACATATCCTGGAACCACACGCGAAATGGTATTGCCAAAATTATTGGAGTGTTGTGAATATACTGTGGGAGAGGATTTCTTTCTCGCTTTCTCACCTGAACGAGTAGATCCAGGACGGAAGGACTGGACGACCATTAATACTCCCAAAGTTATTGGAGGTATAACAGAGAATTGTTCTGAAGTATCTGCGAAATGGTACGCTCAAGCACTTGAAAAGGTCGTACCTGTTTCTTCAACAGAAGTTGCTGAAATGGCTAAACTTTTAGAAAACACATTCCGAATGATTAATATTGGTCTGGTTAATGAGTTGGCAATCATGTGTGATCGTCTGAAAGTCGATGTTTGGGAAGTGATTGAAGCAGCAGCTACTAAACCTTTTGGTTTTATGAAATTCACACCTGGTCCTGGTTTAGGTGGACATTGTATTCCAATAGATCCTTTGTATTTGTCCTGGAAATTAAAATCCTTAAATTACAACGCCAGGTTTATTGAACTTGCTTCTGAGATTAATACCAATATGCCAAGATTTGTGGTTGGCAAAGTGCAGGATGCACTAAATAATGCAGGAAAACCTGTTAAAGGTAGCGATATTCTGGTCCTTGGTGCAGCATATAAACCTGATATTGATGATATTCGAGAATCACCAGCTTTAGATGTAATACATTTATTGGAAGAAAAAGGTGCCCGAGTTAGTTTCCATGATCCTTATGTGAGTCATATAACGCATGAAGATTGGGAAATGGAATCAATCACTGATCTGTCAAATGCATTACAGACATCAGATTGTGTTGTAATTGTTACAAACCATAAAGTTTATGATTATGATGAAATTTTAGCCAAATCAAAACTCATTGTGGATTCTCGTAACGCATTAGGTGATAAAGGCAGGAAAAACACAAAGGTGGTTAGGCTTTAATGGCTAATTATCTGGTCACAGGTGCAGCAGGATTCATTGGTCAAAGAGTTGTTGAATTACTCTTATCCGAAGGCCATATTGTTCATGGAATAGATAATCTTAATGATGCATATGATGTGCGGATTAAGTACTGGAGGTTGGAGCAATTAAAAAAACATAAATCCTTTACCTTCAAACAACTTGATATCAGTGATTTTTCAGATTTGATAAACTGGATTTCTGAACTTAAGACTCCAATCGATGCAATCATTAATCTGGCAGCCAGAGCAGGTGTTCGGCAATCAGTTGAAAATCCCTGGGTGTATGTCAGCACAAATGTGGTAGGTAATCTTAATTTGTTAGAAATTGCTCGAAAATTTCAAATAGAAAAATATATACTTGCGTCCACTTCAAGTCTTTATGGTGAAAATCCTCCTTTACCAACCCCTGAATCCGCAGATAGCGATCATCCATTACAGCCATATGCTGCCAGTAAAAAAGGAGCGGAAGCAATGTGCCATTCATACCATTATCTTTATGGTATCGACACAACTGTTTTCCGTTATTTTACCGTGTATGGACCGGCAGGAAGACCGGACATGGTGATGTTCAGGATGGCAAAGTGGATTGCAGAAGGTCAACCAGTTTTTGTGACCGGGGATGGAAATCAGGCAAGAGGGTTTACGTATATTGATGACATCGCCCGAGGAACAATTTTAGGACTAAAAAAAGTAAGTTATGAATTAATTAACCTTGGGGGTCACGAAGTGATCACAATAAATGAACTTGTTCATATTATAGAAAAAAAATTGGGGGTGAAGGCAAATCTGCAATACATTGAGCAACACAAAGCAGACGTAATGCAAAATTGTGCTGATGTTGAAAAAGCAAAACGTATTCTGGGGTGGGAACCTAAAGTAAGTCTTGACCAAGGCATTTCAAATCTAGTCAATTGGTATCTTCAAGAAAGGGATTGGGTCAGTCAGATCGCAACACCATGAAATCTCCATTAAAGATTTACCACGAATGGATGCAAGATAAATCTTTAGGGGATGTAATAAAAAATACAGGTTATATGGTTACCAGTAATGCTGCCAGCACTGGGCTCACTTTTGTTCAAGGAATGTTGGCTGCAATAATTCTGGGACCAATTGAGTATGGTTTATTAGGGATGATCGTTTCATTTGCATCAAATGTAAACCGATTACTTTCTTTCCGAATGGGAGAGTTAGTCGTTAAATTTGGTGGCGAATATCTTGAAAAAAATGAAAATAAAAAAACTGCAGCATTGATTAAATTTGGTGGAATTGCAGAAATAATTACGTCTTTGATTGCATATTTATTATTGATTGTGCTCGCACCTTGGGCTGCTAAAGTGATATTGAAAGATCCAACGATTACGCATTGGATAATAATCTATGGTTCTGCGTTACTAGCGAATTTTATGACTGAAACATCAACTGCAATTCTTCAAATTGGAAACCAATTTAGAAAGTTGGCATTCCTGAATTTCTCTCAAAGTCTATTAACAGCCATTTGGATTATTGTTATATTTTTCAAATCAGGGGATCTAATTCAGGTTTTATTTGCATACCTTGCTGGAAAATTTTTATATGGGATTGGCGTTTTTGTATTGGGTATACAAACTGCCAAGGAAATCACGGGTTATCATTGGTGGAATATAAGTTTTAGTGAATTGGATAAAAAGAAAAATTTATTTAAGTTCGCATTCAGTACCAATATTAGCAGTACTCTCAACTTGATAATTCGAGATAGTGAAGTTTTATGGGTTGGTTATTTCCTGAATCCTTTATTTGCAGGGTATTACAAATTTAGCGTTGCTGTGATCAATGCAGTTATTTTGCCTGTCTCTCAATTTATTACTGTTACATTTCCTCAAATCAATAAAAAAGTGGTATCCAATCAATGGAAAGATTTGAGAAGGTTATTAAGAAGCACAAGTCTTATTGCTTTTGCATGGATCATTATTTGTTTTTTGGGATTATTAATATTTGGTGAATGGGTATTATCTTTCATAAAGGATGGGGCTTACATTCCTTCACTTCCTTATATATTTGTCCTTTTAATTGGATATGGATTTGCAAGTGTTTTCTTTTGGAATCGGAATCTATTATTGTCTTTTAATTTACCAGACCTTCCGATTAAAATAATGGCGATCGTAGGTGCGATTAAAACGATATTAATGTTCGTATTAATTCCAAGATTTGGATATTTAGTACAGGGTGGATTATTGAGTGGATACTTCATTATCTCAATTGGGGTGATGGTATACTTCGGATTAAAGAAAATTTCCGAAAAAGAAAAAGAAAATTTTGGTTATGCAAATAGCGGTAATCACAACTAGTCAAATTCCATCAAACACTGCCAATAGTCTACAGGTAATGAAAGTTTGCCAGTCATATTGTCAATTAGGACATGAAGTTACTCTGATTGTTCCAGGGAAAAAAACTACTGAATGGAACCAAATTTCAACAATTTTTGGCATTGATACTGAATTCTCAATACGTTATGTTCCAACTAACAAGATTTTTAAAAGATATGATTTTTCGATAATCATTGGTCTGTTTCTCCTTTTTAATGAATTTGACGTAGTGCATACCTGGTTACCCCAAATTGCATTGATAGCAGGTTTTCTTGGAAAACCTTACATTATGGAGTTACATGGAATGCCAACCGGGGCAGCTGGGCCAAAACTGTATAAAAAAATACTCTTCTCAAACCATCTTAAAAGGTTTTTGTGTATCACCAATGCGTTAAAGGATTTGTTTGAAAGGGAGTATTCATTCAAATTTAATGAGACGGAAATTCAAATAGCTCCGAATGGAGTTGTTTTAGAACCATATTCAATAAATTTTGATTATCCAAAAATAAAGTCTGATCTTGGACTGACTAATTCATTTACTGCTGTTTATACTGGGCATCTTTACGAAGGTAGAGGAATGAATTTATTGGTTGATATTGCCCGACGAATGAAAGATATTCAATTCCTTTGGGTAGGTGGACGAGATGATGACGTTCGGTTTTGGAGAAATTATATTCAGGAGAATCAAATACATAATATTACCTTAACTGGATTTATCGAGAATAAATTTATTCCGAACTATCAAAAACTTGCTGAAGTTTTACTCATGCCATATGAAACACAAATTGCCGGAAGTAGCGGGGGTAATTCGGTTGATTTCTGTAGCCCTATGAAGATGTTTGAATACATGGCTGCTGGAAGACCAATCATTTCCAGTGATTTGCCAATATTGCATGAAGTTTTGAATGAAAGAAACGCTATATTTTGCCAATATGATGATGTTGATCAATGGGTTAACGCGATAGAATTAATAAAAAAGGATACTGGTTATGGTCATGAATTGGCAATCCAAGCTAGATTAGATGTAGAAAAGTATACCTGGATAGAACGAGCAAAAAAATCATTAGATGGATTTGTTGGATGAACGTATTAAAAAGAATTGGTTTACCTATTTTTTTGGGATCAATCCTATCCTATATTTTTTCTATATTTTCAAATTTCCAAGTGAAAGATGTATATTGGGGGACTTGGTTATTTACTTCCATTCTTTTTGCTATATTGATAAATTTATTCATCCAATTAGGCACATCAAAATTTTTATCATGGGTTATCTTTTTTGCACTAATTTTAAGAATTGGTCTTGGATTGATTACAACTGAGCATTTATTAGATTGGGGTTATGATCAAGAACCTTACTTAAGTGGTTATTTATTCAAAGATGCATTTGGTCGGGATATGCAAGCCTGGGATTTATCGATTTCCGGTCAATCAATTTTTGCTGCATTCAACAATGAATTCTTTACTGATCAATACGGTGGTTTATTAGCATTGAGCAGCTTGATTTATCGAGTATTTACTCCCGATTCACATTTCCAAATCAACATAATTTTTATTGTAGCCTTGATTAACGTTTTGGGAATTATTTTCTTAGCAAGAGGACTTCTGGAGAAAGAAAATGAGATATCTCTTTCATTATCATCAAAAATAATTATCTTAATTTTTTCATTTTATCCGGATGCAATATTGTTTAGTTCCTCACAAATGAGGGAACCCATTTTATTGGGTCTATCAGCAATATTATTTTGGATTATTCACAAAAACGAGATGAAATTTTGGCTCAGATTAGGATTATTTACCTTAATTTCACTTATTCTCCTGCTATTTTCCTTAAAAATTGGTATTTTTATCATTTTTTCATTTTTCATTTGGATGTTATTTCAACCTTATTCAAAAGAATTTCCCATTTTTAAATCCAAATTATTGGTTCTACCGATTGCCTTAGGTGGCATTATTGCCTTGTATTTTTCTTACAATTGGGTTATCGAAGCTGGGAAATGGGATGCTGTATTATTAGAAAGAAGTTCTGGTTTTGTTCAATATATAGTTTCCACCATTGGATCAAAATATAGATTGATTTTTGCTTCCTTCTATGGTTTGTTTCAACCGGTGCTGCCAGCGGCTCTAATAGAACCCTCAAAATTGTTTTGGAAATTATTGAATTCATTAAGAGCTACTGGTTGGTATTTAATATTACCTATTATTCTCTATGGCTTTATATATTTGTTTCGAGAAAATGATAAGAATCGGAAATTTGAATACATGTTTGTGTGGTCATTAAGTGTATTTTGGATTGTTTTATCATCGATTAGAGCTGGGGGTGACATGTGGGATAATCCAAGATATCGGGTGAGTTTTTTGATTTTCATTGCTTACATCGTTGGAGTAGCATTTGTTCATGGTGTCAAAACAAAAGATCACTGGTTGAAAAGAATATTTTTTGCTGAGATAAT
>DAOUGX010000223.1:0-2148 GCA_034428855.1 Anaerolineaceae bacterium
ATATGCAGAAAGGTTTTTTGAAGTAGCAACGATTATTAAACAAAATGATTCTTCAGCAAAAATTGGTTTTGGATCAATTGTGCAACCAACTCCTATTAGAATTCGATATTTAGAAAAAAGTTTAGATAAATTACATGAATTGGCACTTCCAGATCAAAATCCGATGGACTTAATTGATATTTGGAGTATTCATGCATTTATATTGAGTGAAGTAGGAACCTGGGGTGCTTCCATCCCTCCAGGATTTGACTGCAATATTGAAGATTGTTCAGATGCAGTTTTGATAACAGATTTTTCTGATACTTACTCGATTGAAACATTTATTGAAAGAATAAAACAATTCAGGACTTGGTTAAAACAACAAAATGAAGACGATAAACCTCTTTGGATAACTGAATATGGAAGTTTATTTTACTACTGGGAAGTAGTTTGTTCCGAAAATGTAAATTATGACTGTAATGAACCTTATAATGGATGGCCAACTGAACAAGATACGATTAATTATATGATTAGCACATTTAATTTTTTGATGGCAGGAAAGGATGATGCCACCGGATTTTCATTGGATGATCATAAATTAGTACAAAGATGGTACTGGTATAGTTTAAATGACCATCTTAATTCATTTGGTGGGTCATTATATGATCCGGATAATAATAAACAAATCACAAAACTTGGAATTGCATACAAAAATTATATCGAGTTATTAATTGGACCTAAAACTTACCTTCCAATTATCCAAAAATAATAAAGGGAAATTTCGCTTGTCATTAATGAAAAATTATTGTATATTAAGAAGACGATAATAATCTTATGAAATATCTGCAACTATTCATTAGGGGAGGTCAGAATTGATGAAAATCCTAAAAAAACAAAGAACACTTGTCTCAATAATTATTGCAACTTTTGTTGTTGTTATTGCACTTATGGGTGCTAAGTGGCAAATTGGCCAAGCCGATACCATACCTACTATTCCAATCATTTACAATTTCGAACCAAAGGAAATTTGTGTGAACTCCGAAGATACCACAGTTACCATAAGTGGTGGCGACTTTATCGATGTTGATTACACATGGATTTTATGGTTAGATGTACTTAATAATTATTCTTATATTATTCCCAATTCCGTCAGCTCGAATGAATTAATTTTTACTGTGGAAGCAGCAAAGCTTACTCAGGTATATGAAGCACCATTTTGGATAGAAAATCACCCACCAGATTCGAAGGAAAGAGTTGGTCCGTTCTACATTGATATCGTTGGGTGTGAATTTATTTATTTACCTTTAGTTCTGAAATAAACAAGCTCACTTCTTAATTACCTGGGGTGACATTCAGTCACCCTCTTTTTTTAATATGATCCAAAAAATATTCCGGTCCAAAATCTTTGTTTTTCTTTCCGTCAGTTTCATGACTGGAATATTTTATGTTTTTACAATTTCCAAAAAACTTACCTGGGCAAATTATGGCAATGATGGTGGAGATTTTCTTGCAGCCATCCTGACCGGTGGTATTCCACACCCGACTGGCTACCCGACCTATACGCTCGCAGGAATTCTTCTGCAGCTTGCACCGTTCGGAGATCCATATGCCCGGGTAGTTTTACTTTCCTGGTTACCGGCTGCTATTGGCGCAGGTCTTTTAGCGCTTCTGATCATAATAATTCTTCAGGATCATCATGCATCCTTCTCAATCCCCATCGCTATTTTGGTGGGTATTGCCTGGGGATTGATGCCTTTCCTGTGGTCTCAGGCTGTAATTGTCGAAGTTCATGGTTTGCAGTCACTTTTTCTTGTTTTGACATTGAGCTGGATTTGGAGTTTAACGAAGTCGGAACCAGGAAAATCAAAGACAATAGTTTTGGTATTACTTTCATTTGCTTATGGATTGGCAGTCGGAAATCACATCACAATCCTGCTGTTTTTACCGGTCATCATCATTTCGCTTCTGATTTCTAAAAGAAACGGCTTCTCATGCGGGATGCTATTAAGTCAATTGATTGCTTTTCTCTTCGGATTACTGGTTTATTTGTATTTACCGATACGGGCAGCTCAGTTTCCACCGATCAATTGGGGGAACCCACAAACGTTACAGGGTTTTTGGTGGGTGATATCAGGGAATCCTTACCAGAATTTGGTGGCAACCACCACG
>DAOUGX010000224.1:0-2959 GCA_034428855.1 Anaerolineaceae bacterium
CCATCTTTCATCTTGCCAAGTAACAGATTTGTTTCGGTCTGAATTTTTTCTTCTTCCCCATTAATAAATGGAATCACATTATCCTGAATATCCAGTGATGCCAACCCGGGATAACCAGCTCCCGAAATGGCTTGCATGGTGCTGACGAACACAGCTTCCACCCCGAAAGCGTCATCCAGTGGTTTGAGCGTCATGGCAATCCCATTGGTGGTGCAATTTGGGCTGGTAACAGCCAATCCTTTCCAACCAAGTTCGCTGTGTTGCAGAGGGATCATATCCAGGTGATCATAATTGATTTCAGGGATCAGCAAAGGCACACCGGGGGTTTGTCGGAGAGCAGATGCATTGGAACAAACTGCATAACCTGCGGAAGCTAGCTTGGGTTCCCACTCTCTGGCTATTGGAGCTGGTAATGCAGAAAATGCAACTTTACCAGGTATCTCTGTGGAGGTTGGTTGGACTACCATATTTCGTACCTGGTCAGGAATAGACCCGGAAAGCACCCAGCGACAGGCTTGCCCGTAGGTTTTTCCGGCACTTCGTTCAGAGCCAGTCAATGAGACAATTTCGAAATATGGGTGATTGACCAGCATCTCAACAAAACGTTGACCAACAGCGCCGGTAGCGCCTAATATTGAAACAGGAATTTTACTCATTATTCTTCCTTTCGAAACCAGAACCAGGCAGAACGCCAGGGAACCTGATCATTCACTATCGTCTGGCCATATTCTACTTTTTCCAGTATAAAACCGGAGGAAAAAAGCTTTTTCAATTGAGCTTCATCCATCCATGTTTGATCTTCAGCAACGTTATCCTCTTCATTTAAATGGGCAAACAACAGGAAGATACCACCAGGATTGAGCAACCTTAACAAGTGCAGGTAATAGGTACTTAGCTCCTGGTTATTTAATCCATGCGCACAACCCACGTCCAGAGCAAGATCATACGGGGCCTGAAGAAACTCCAGCTCTGTTACAGGAGAAAGATGAAAATGAGCACGGTCAGACAGTTTGGCGTCTTCAGCCCGAATCTTTGCACCTGCGATCGCCTGTGGAACAAAATCGACGCCATCCACAAACCAACCCAAGCGGGCCAGATATATGGCAGCACGACCAAACCCACACCCCAGGTCCAGTGCTCGTCCGGCCGGGATGTGAGATGCCAGATCAATCACCTCAGGCGGGGGATCTGCCTGATCCCAGGGGATGGAACCAGACTGGTATATTTCTTCCATTCGTTCGTATTTTTTCATCATCTGATGACGCCTGTGATTAAGTTAATAGCGCGATTATATCATTGAGAACCCCATTCGCGGTGACAGCAATTCCAGCGCCTGGCCCAGCAATTACCAATGGGAGGGGGTGGTACCGCTGACTTGAAAAGGCAAAATAATTGCCAGGACCATTGAGAGACCCTAAAGCACTGTTGCGGTCAACCGCTTGTAAACCAATTTTACCGCCCTGCGGCGTGATGGTTGCAAGATAGCGCAACACCCTGCCCTCAGCAGCAGCCGCCGCAACTAGTTGCGCATAGATATCGTCGAGCAGGCTGGTACGCTGGAAAAAATCTGAGACAGGTATACCCACCAGACGGTCGTCATACAGAGGTTCTAACTGGAAATCATGTTGCTCCAATGGCCAGCCAGCAGTCCGCGCCAGAATCAGAGCTTTGCGAAGCACATCAAACCCACTCAGATCATCGCGTGGATCTGGTTCGGTGTAGCCCGCATCGAATGCCTGCTGGATCGCCTGGCTGTAAGCCACGCCACTTTCCAATTGACTGCAGATATAACCCAGCGTGCCACTCATTACCCCTTCCATACGGGTGATTTGATCTCCGCTGGCGACCTGGTTACGCAGTGTGGCAATCACGGGTAAACCTGCACCAACCGTGGATTCATAGCGGATGGTGTCTTGATTAAACAGACTGGCTGCCTGTAACCAGGGAGCGCTGAGAGCGTTCTTGTTGGCAAACACCAGGTTACATCCTTTCTGTAATGCCAGGCTCCAGTCCAGATTCCGGGCAGCACTGGTGTCCACAATGATCGTATCGCTGGTGTATTTATCTGACAGATTGGAATGCGGTCTTGCTTCTGGAGAATCAATCAGTTCTTCGCCAGCCTCTTTGATTCTCAAAATCGCGTCCAGCTGCGTCACTGAAAGCGGATTTCCAACCACACACGCTGTGCTATCTGCCAGTCCGGTAAATTCGACAGGCAGATTACAGTCTCGTATCTGCTGGATAACATCACGGCCAACTTTCCCCAACCCTATGATCATAATCTTTTTTAAGTGTCTCATTTCATACTCCATGGAAGTTGATTACTGTGTAATTCTAACGAATAAAACCGTTTCCTGGCAGGGGAAATTCGTTTAGGGAAAAAGTTGTCGGGTTAATAAACTTTCTCCCCAACCAATTTGGGTTTAAAATCAGGAGATAACGCACATCAATTAAGAGGAGAAAAGAAATAATGGAATGGTTATCTGACCCTCAAACCTGGATTGCATTCCTGACCCTGGTAGCACTTGAGTTGGTATTAGGTGTGGATAATGTGATCTTTATTTCGATTCTGGCTGGAAAATTACCGCATCATCAACAATCCAAAGCACGCCGCACAGGAATTGCTCTGGCGGTCATCAGCCGGATTTTGTTACTGCTTTCACTCTCCTGGATTATTGGATTGACAGACCCCATTTTCACCATATTAAATTTTCATGTTTCAGGTCGCGATTTGATTTTGCTGGTTGGTGGACTCTTCCTGATGGGCAAAGCCACCATGGAAATTCACCAAAAACTGGAAGGCGTGGAAGGTCATACCTCAGCCAAGGTAAAAGCAACCTTCGGGAGTGTGATCCTGCAGGTGATGTTGCTGGATGTTGTCTTTTCCCTCGATTCAGTCATCACAGCGGTGGGCATGGTGGATCACGTGACGATTATGATCGCTGCTGTGATTGTGGCA
>DAOUGX010000225.1:0-4028 GCA_034428855.1 Anaerolineaceae bacterium
TCTCAGGCATTGACTCCCATGGGTAGATTTCTGACCCTTTGGCTGCTTCCCGTATTTCGGGATCATCTGAATAAAACCCACGTTTCTCAGGAGGGAGCAAGCTGGCGATTTGTTTCATGATGTCATGGCCAATATCATCTAACTTTTCACGATCTGAACGGCTTTTTACATCAATTTTATAAGGACCAAAAGGTTTTCCAATGCGGGCAGTTACTTTTGGCCGTTTGAACTTTTTTAATTTTTCGAAAAATGAATCCAACCCATCCAGTCCAATCGGTAATATTTCTACACCTGTTTTCGCGGCTAAAAATGCCACACCAGGCCTGGCCGGTCTCAATACTTTCGCCCAACTTCCCCCTTCTGGAAAGATAACCAGCAAACCATCCTGTGCGAGAATGGTCTCAGAAATTACAAAAGTGTCTCTGGAAACTGAACCTCTAAAAACAGGGATAATACCCCATAAATGTCGAAGCCATTCTACAGTTCCAGGCGCATTAGGGGTCCGTGTACCTCCCAGAAATTCAATTTTCCAGGAAAGTATTTTGATCATCGCCAGCGGATCCATAAATCCAAAGTGGTTACCAACAACAAGAAATGGACCTTTTTTGGGTAAATTCTCCTTTCCAATTATCTCAAAATCTCCCAGAAGGAAAAAAGCCAGTTTAATCAAGGTTCGTAAAATAGTGCGAATTACTTTTCTTCTTGGATAAGGATATTTTTCAGGATCAGTTTTCATTATTCTCCTCGAAGGTCAAAAGTATTTGTGAAATCACATTCAAGATGTTCATCCAGAAAATTATAGTCCAGAATTCTCCGGTAAAACGGAATCGGTTGTATTGAAGCCTTCAAATAACCGGAAAATGGTTGAAATTCCTGAAAGAATGTCTACTATAATAATTAAGGATATATTGCAGGTGATTTTATCAACAAAATCGTGATTACTCACCTCAATGTTTCAATCAATTGAGTACTCGTATTTGGAGGTCATGATGTTACAAATTACATTAACCGACGAAGAAAAAACGACTCTCAGAGATTTGCTACAATGTTGCCTCGCTGAACTCCGGGTTGAAATTCACCACACAGATGATATGGATTACAAAGATATGCTAAAAAACCGCAAAAATGTGTTAATGAAGATCCTTGCGGAATTGAGTATTGGTGGAGAACAAACTGAACCAACCTGTTGAGTCAGTCACATTGGATCATGATCGCAAAGTTAAGCTGTTGACAATAATATTTTTGTTTGATAAGTAAATCAAAATTTCATCCAGAAAGGTTGAATCGATGAAACGGTGTGCCTGGGCAGTGAGTGAGATTTCAACGATTTATCATGATCGTGAGTGGGGAGTACCCATTCATGATGATCACAAGCTTTTTGAGTTCTTAATTCTCGAAGGAGCACAGGCAGGGTTAAATTGGGAGACTATTCTCAAAAAAAGAGAGGCTTACAGACTTTCTTTTGATAACTTTGATCCTTCCAGAGTTTCATCCTATGATGACCTAATGATTAATTCCCTCCTGGATAATCCAGGGATCATCCGAAATCGAAGGAAGGTGGAATCAGCTGTACGAAATGCCCAGGTGTTCATAAAAATCCAGCAAGAATTTGGAAGTTTTAATGAATATATCTGGAATTTCGTCGACGGTAAGCCACTTCAGTCAAACTTGCAATCGCTCTCCGAAATGCCTGCTGAAACAGATATGTCCAAACAAATCAGTCTGGATTTACGAAAACGAGGAATGAATTTTGTTGGTCCCACAATAATGTATGCATTTATGCAAGCCGTAGGTATGGTGAATGACCATACTGTTGATTGTTTTCGTCATCAGGAAATCCAGAAAATGGAGAAATCATGAAAAGCATAAAAGGAAAGGTTGAATCGATACTGGTTACACCTAAGGATGAAACTATCTCCAGACCGATTGCAGGAGGAATTTTTACACATGAGGGACTGATTGGCGACCGGCACTTTGGTGTAACAACCTTATCCAACTCGCGCTACCCTGAATTTGATCGTGGAACTATAATTCGCAATCGCAGACAGGTCTCACTGGTATCCTGTGAAGAATTAGCTGCCATTGCGCAGGAACTGAACTTAAATGAAATTAAACCGGAGTGGTTGGCTGCCAACATATTGGTTTCAGGTATTCCCCATTTCACTCAACTTCCCATAGGCACTCGTTTTTTCTTTGAAGGAGGACTGGTGCTCTTCAATGACGGTGAAAATTTTCCCTGCAAAACTCCAGCCAGAAATGTTCAATCACAGTTTGCTGAAATGGAAGGTCTGCAGGATGGTTTTATCAAAGCAGCGATGCACAAACGTGGATTAGTTGGATGGGTTGAGTGTCCTGGGCAACTGCTTATCGGAGAAACATTCGAAATAAAATTACCTCCCGTGTGGAAGAATTTATGGGGAGATTAATATGAGTGCTTTTATACATCCAGAACCAATTCCGGATAACTTCATTCATCCATTATTTCTTTTTGAAGTATTGCAGCCAAAACATGTGGAATTGGATTATCAAGCTTTAATGGTCAGTCGTAATTTTTTACGTCGCTGGAGTGAAAGCACCTGGCCGGAAGATGAATTCTTGTTAGCGGATAACCTGAAGGACTTGGAGTGGCATTTTGAAGAATTCAAAGGGAAATATGCTTTTACTTTCACCATCTTGAATCCTTCCAGAACGAAATGTTTCGGTTGTATTTATATCAGACCAACCGATTCAATCAGAAAATTATCTGCAGCAGAGAAGGAAAAATTGACCCCCTACCCTTATTTTTGTTCCTATTGGGTGATTGACGAAATACGATCATCTGATTTGGAGCGTCAAATCCTCTTCTCTCTGAATAATTGGTTGAAAACCAGCTGGCAATTCCCCAACATAGTCTTCACCAGTAATCTGTTAATCTCCGAACAAAATAAGTTCTTAGAAGAAAATGGTTTTACGCTTTTCTTAAAACTTTCCCAAAAGATACGACAACAACTTTTATGGACCTCATCATAAGGATAGTTATTTATGGATTTTGAAGTTTTAAAAAAATATTTGTTTAACTTACCAGAATCTCGTCTGGAATTCCCGCAAGGTCCGGATACGATGGTTTATAAGGTGATGGGAAAAGGTTTTGCTTTCGTTTCCTGGCAATCCAATCCAATCTTTGTAACCTTAAAATGTGATCCGAAAAAAGCCATCGAAATACGCAAAAAATATCCTGGTGTAATGCCAGGTTATCACATGAATCAAACCCATTGGAACACATTGTACCTGGATAATGAATATATCCCAGATGAATTATTTTTACAGTGGGTTCATGAATCGTATCAATCAGTGATTCAGGAATTACCTGGTTTTTTAAAGAACCGGATCTTGAAGAAAATTGCTAAAGCAAATGAATAAAAAAATTACTTATCGCGATCACGTGTTTGATATCGTAAAAAAAATCCCTTCGGGAAAAGTCGCCACTTATGGTCAGATTTCAAAAATGATTCCTGGCTGCACAGCCCGTATGGTTGGGTATGCTCTGGCTTCTTTACCCAGTGAATCAGGAGTTCCCTGGCAAAGAGTAATAAATTCCAAAGGGAAAATCAGTCCACATGGAGCAGGATTTGGATCTGCCATGCAGCATGCATTATTGGAACAAGAAGGCATCATATTTAATGTAGATAACAGCATTGATTTTGATATTTATGGTTGGATCGGAAAATAGATAATTGATTCCTGGATAAATTTTCTTTATACTAAAAGTAAAGTTTGGAGGGTAGTTATGAGGGAAGATGAATTAGATGTGACGACATTTACGAAGAGTCCAGCGATCATTTATCAATGTTATTGCCTGGATACCACCAAAGAACAAAAACCTCTTCAATCGAAGGACAAAAATCATCCCTCTATAATCAACTGGCTTTTCACAGGAAAGAAACAAAAAAAGACTGATTTTCAAGAATCCTCTTCTCCGAAACAGTAATTTTTAACCTCCATCAACATATTAAAGGAAATTCATTTATGGATATCAATTGTTTTACTGA
>DAOUGX010000226.1:0-2156 GCA_034428855.1 Anaerolineaceae bacterium
GCCAATTGTTGTAAAATTTCAACCGTTTGATCTTTAGAGCCATCATCAACGACGACCAACTCTATAGAAAGGTTTTCTAAGGTAACATTCAAAACACGTTGAATGGTTGTAGAAATAAATTTTTCTTCGTTATACACTGGGATGACAACACTGAGTTTTTGCATAATTGCGCTTTTTTCAATCGATTCTGACTATGGGAATTTTATGAAAAGAAAAGACTTTTCGATTTATTTTACTATGACTTATGAAGAAAAGATCATTTAACTGCTGATTTATAAAGTACTTAATCACGACTCGTATCGTTTCCACTAATATCGCGTCTTAAATAATTAAAAACGTGTATTTACGTTTAATTATTGATAATTGCCATAATCCTCGTCCCTATTCTAAGCCTGATCCCCTATTCTTCCCAGGATGGGGATCAGGTGTGTTAATGTACTATAGCCTTTCCTTATAGTTCATGAATCATTACTTTGTTAATCTATGCGCAATGAAATCAATATCACATTTACACCTCTTCTCCTGCGTGCAGAATTTGCATGATGGCCAGAATGCAATTCTTTCTTTAAGGCCTTAAGGCAATATCTTCCTTTCGGCCTGTGTGAAATTTTTGCATTAAGGCAGCCAGCGTGCAAATTTTTCCCTCCTACTGCGTGCAATTATTGCCTGACTCGTGAGTGCAAATTTTGCACGTGATTCATATTAATACTTAATTAATTACTTCTAATACTTTAATTAATTCTGAAGTAATTCTTTAATCCCTTTAAGTATTTTATTTAATTCAGCTTCTACAAAATATGCATGAGTTGATTGTTGAAGATAAGTTAATGAGAAAAGATTATTACCCAGACTATTCTTTAATATTTCAGCACTGATGGGGTTGACTGTTTCATCCTGAATGGATTGATAAACATAAACCGGTACTTTTATTTTTTTCAAGAGTGGTAAGGTATTGTGTGCCATTCGTGGAACATCCAACATCCTGTTAAGCCATAAAGGTAAGGTCCACCAATCCTTTAAACTGACACTGAATGTTCTTCTGTAGGTATCAACAATCGGATCATTGCTATTACCAGGTGACATTATCACTTTGAATGATAGTGAAATTTGGCGAAAATTTATCCAGGTCTTAAGAGGTGTGTTGAGCAAAACGATACCTTTAATGGGATTATCCATTGCTGCCTTTATTGCCAATAAACCACCCAGTGAATGACCCATTAAGTAGATTTTAGAATATTCTTTTCTCGCGGACTCCAATTCGTGCTGGACATGATTAATCCAGGCAGACAGGTTGGATCTTACAAAATTCTTCCCACTACCCCCATGCCCTGGCAGGAGAATGGCTTTGCCGTGGATAGACTCTATTTCTAAAGGTTCGATGATTTTTCGAAATTCTAATGGGGACCCTAATATTCCATGAATATAAAAAAGAAGCACGTCAGCAGGTCCTCGTTTGACGACAAATGGTTGATGATCTGATTGCATACCATCAATTCTAATTTAAAACTAAAGAACGCATGTTATAAATTTGATAATGAAACTTCCGAGGAAGAGAATTTACCCAATAAACTGATGAATGAAATATTACTTTCAATATAATGGAAAACTATGATTAATATCCTGAGAAACTTACAATCAGTCCCCTTACAGAAAGTATTAAAAGCCAAACATGTTGCTTTACCATCGGAGCATGGAGCCTGGATATTTTTATTCAGCCCCCTTTTAATCGGTTTAACCCTTGGTGGATTCTCTAAAGGTACTCTGCCGTTGATATTAGCATTACTGGCCGCTTTTCTTATCCGTCAACCTGTTACCATTTTTGTAAAAATATTATCTGGTCGCCGATCAAAAAATGAACTCTCCCTCGCTGTTTTTTGGCTTACGTTATATGCATTTATTTTACTCGTTAGTTTACTGATATTAATTCAGCAAAATTATCTTTATATTCTATTACTGGCAATACCTGCTTTACCTGTATTTCTCTGGCACCTCTGGTTGGTCAGTAAAAGAGCAGAAAGGCGCCAAAAAATCATTGAGATCGCAGCAAGTGGTGTTCTGGCTTTAGCAGCACCAGCCACTTTTTGGGTTGGACAACAACACTATTCAATCATTGGCTGGGTATTGTGGGGATTATCATGGCTGCAGGTGTCCGGCAC
>DAOUGX010000227.1:0-7289 GCA_034428855.1 Anaerolineaceae bacterium
GCACCCATCATTTGCGGGGTGACATCATAACTGGTACTGCCGTCCGGGTTGGAGGTAGGCATACCAGCATTGGGTTTGAACCAGATCGGTTTACTGGTGTTTTCTTTGAGCGTTTTGAGAACCGAGAGATTATCCTCCAGGCTTTTACCACAATTGATCCCGACGGCGTCCACTGGCAACTCATTGAATACTTCAGCCATCTGGAAGGGTTTGACACCCATCATCGTACGTACACCGCGGTCATAACTGAAAGAACAAACCAGGGCAATATCAGGATCAACTGATCGAACAGCTCGAACTGCTGCCTGAGCCTCATTGAGGTCATATTGGGTTTCGATCACCAGTAGATCCACGCCAGCTGGAACTAATATTTGAGCCTGTTCCTGATAAAACTCAAAAACCTGCTCTTCACTTAAGCTGCCAAATGGTTGCATCATCTCTCCCATGGGGCCTAATGATCCAGCGACCAGCACGTCTTTTCCAGCGGTAACTTCCTTCGCTAACTGGACAGCAACCTGGTTGACCTCCTGCATGCGGTCTGTCAGGTTGGCGTGACCCAAGCGGATGCGATTACCACCAAAGGTACAGGTCAGGATGATATCAGAACCAGCTTTGACAAAGTCACTGTAGAGTTGTTTTATTCCCTGTGGGTTCTCGAAAAGCCAGGTTTCCGGGGCGGTTCCTACGGGTAAACCTCGTTTTTGCAGGTTGGTGCCGGTTGCGCCATCCAGGACGAGGGTTTGTTTTTGATCGAGGAGTGAGAGGAATGCGCTTGATTTCATGAGGAGGTCCTTTCAAAGGGAGATAGAATAATTGTAACTGATTTGGTTGTCAGGTCATAGGAGTGAAAGGGGAGAGATTCTCCGATAAGAGCATTCAGTTTCCTTAGGAATAATTCAGATTATAGATTACAAAATTCAGACTCTGATGACTCACTCAGAAATTTATTCAATAAAGAAAAAAAGAAATGGACGCAAAATCTCAAAGATTAAAAAAGACGCAAAGGAGAATTTTCTGATAATATTATGTCTTCCAATGCATGTTCAGAGGTTGAAATGGCGAAAAAATTCTACATCAAAAACAAAACTAAAGGGATTGAAACAATTTCCAGGGAAGAGTAAACCCATGAAAATACATCTGGTCAGTGGTTTTTTAGGCAGCGGGAAAACAACAGCCATCATTTCGGCATCCAGAGCATTGATGGAGCAGGGGTTGAAAGTGGGGGTGATCACCAATGATCAGGGAAAATTCCTGGTGGATACGCATTTCATGCGTTTGAATGACATCCCGGCGGTGGAGGTGAATGGTGGTTGTTTCTGTTGTAATTACAAGGATTTTAACCAGAGTCTGGAGCAAATCGTACAACAGGTCAAGCCGGATGTGGTCTTTGCGGAATCGGTGGGCTCGTGCGCGGATATAGTCGCCACCGTGGTGAAACCCTTGCTGCAATTCAAAACTTCCCATGAGCAGGATACTTCTCTCACCACTTTCAGCGATGCACGACTGTTGAAAAAATTTCTGGCAGGTGAGGAGTTACCCTTTCAGGAAAATGTGATTTACATCTTCGAACAGCAGATTCAGGAAGCAGGAATTCTGATCATTAACAAGATCGATTTATTACCTTCCGCTGAAGTGGATGCATTACTCCAAATGGCAAAGGTCAGATACCCGGAAAAGAAAATTCTGCCACTGGTTTCACTCAATAAAGAAAGTGTTCTTCCCTGGCTGGCAGAACTGGCTGGTATACACACCGTCTCCAGGGACTCCTTAGATATCAGTTACGCGGTATATGGTTCTGGAGAACAAAATCTGGCCTGGTTTGATGCACAACTCAGGATTCAAAGTGGGGTGATTTCTGCAATTTCATGGATCGAGCGTTTTCTGATGTCCGTGGTTACCCGAATCCAGGTGGAAAATATTCCGGTTGGGCATTTGAAATTTCTGATCGAGGATGGGCAGAGACACCAAAAATTCAGCCTGGTCAGTTTGGATGATGGATCTGAGTTAAGAATCGAAAACCTGCCTGAGTGGGGCAAGACCATTGTTTTGACCATCAACGCCCGGTTGGAATGCGAAAAGGACACAATTCAGGGGATATTCCATGAAATTCTGAATGAACCCTTATTCAGTGAAAACAACCAGGCAATCATTCTGGTGGAAGAAGCTTTCCATCCTGGTTTTCCGAATCCGACGTACAGGTTCCCGAAAATTTGATATTTTACTTACTGTGCGATGGATGTAATAATTCCCTCATCCCCGCTCATCTGAACGCGATGCTTGGGGGGCACAACCAAAAAGTCATCGTCCCACTCGCCAAAGATTTGTTTTTTGATTAACTGGAAATTGCTGGGGATGGATTCCAGTTGCCAGCCGTTCCTGGCAGCCTGATCCTGAGCTTTCTGGCGGATTTCCTGGTCCACGCCAAACTCACTTTCGAACAGCACTGCACGGGTGTAGTGTTGTTGCCAGCCATTCAGGGTATCCATCAGGTATCTGGCATTCTCCTCTCCATATTTGAGGACATATGCTTCATATGTGTTGTTCAAATCGGAGGGTAACACACTGCCTAAAGCCATGTTTTCCCCATATCGGCCTGAGCGTTCCAGGTAATCCTGCGAATACCAGTAGGTGCCGGGCTGATTGTTTTGCTGTTCGTTATAGGCTTCACGACTCCCCAGATAAAGGGTGATGCAATCGTGTGCGCGGGGGATGACCAGCGGGAGATCGCGACTGACAAGTCCGTCGATGGCGCGACCACACAAGCCATACGTAAGCAGTATGGCATCGTATTCATCAGCGGGAGTCTGGTCGACGAGTTTCTGCAGATGTTCCCTCAAACTGGTGGGGCGGTCATGAAGGCCGATTTTTTGGAGGGTCAGGTTGATGCGGTGCGGGGATTGGGCAGCATAGAAATAGACAGCCCGAGCTAATGCTTCACAGGCGATGACATTAAAGGAGCTGCTTGAGGTTGCCATTTTTCTCCATGATCAGGGCGCTTACATAGGTATCGTTGAAGCTGGCTTCAGCAGTCAGTTCGACATAGTGGATTTCTTTTCCAATTGCTTCGGCTACTTTCCGTTGTTGGTGATTGATCAGCAGCATACGCGCACCAGCACCTGCAGCATTTCCGATCTGGCTGTAACGTTCCAGTGGGACGTCCGGGAACATGCCGATCTCGATCGCACTATCCAGATCCAGATAGTTACCAAATGCGCCGGCAATCAGAAAGTGTTGAATCTGATCTGGTTGTATTCCAGCTTTCTGACACAGAATCTCGATTCCACTGCGGATAGCGCCTTTGGCCAGTTGGACTTCATTCACATCTTTACGCGTGATTTTGATTTCCTGACCATTTTCATTGCGATTTAAGATCAACAATCTATGTTGTGAGTCAACCAATGGATGCGTACGGTTGAAGACACCACGTTGATCGATGATATTGTTTTTGCGCATTTCTGACATCACAGAAAGAATTCCTGAACCACAGATACCAGCGGCTGGTTTTTGACCGATAGTGGAAAGCTGGATCTGATTATTTTCAATTCTTACCTGGTCGATGGCACCCGGGGCGGCGCGCATCCCGTCCTGAATGTGAGCACCTTCAAAAGCTGGTCCGGACGCACAGGAACAGGCATGGATGTCTCCCTGATGAATCAGGCTGATTTCGGTATTGGTGCCAATGTCGATCAAACACATGGTTTGATCGCTTTCAATTAAACGTGTTGCCAGAACCGCAGCGGTATGATCCGCGCCGACATATCCGGCGACGTTGGGTGGTAAGTAGATTGCAGCACCTGGCGCAATCTGGATGCCATGCTGGATGGCAGGGAAGGTGAGGCTGTGTTGTACTACCGGCACGTATGGCGCTTCGCCCAATGATTTAACCGGCAAACCGCAGAAAAGATGATGGATGGCGGTATTGCCAACCACCACCAGATCAATAATTTGATCCGGATGGAATTTGAATTTTCGGGTAATTTCACGAATATATTGGATGATGCGATCCACCAGAATATCCTGCATTTTTACAGCGCTATCAGGTGTATGCATTGCATGGCTGAGGCGGTTAATAATATCTTCGCCCAGGGCAATTTGAGGATTCATGAAACCCGTCTGATCAACCAGTTCGCCATTTTCCAGATTGATCAGAAAGGCTGCAATTTTGGTGGACCCGATATCCAGAGCGATACCATAATACGATGATTCTGGTGGCAGGATGGCAATGAGTTCGTCGTGATACTTCCGTTCGCGCACAATTGTCTTAACGTTCCAATCCAAAGCGCGCACCGATGATGGAATTTTCCGGATGACTGCCAGGGAAGCTTCCAGTTGTGATTGATGAAGGGAAGAATAAGCATCCTGTAGCCGTTCCCAATCACCCCGTAAATCCGATAAGGTGGGAGGCGTGAGCTCCACCATGCGAGCTTTAAAAGGGGTCTGTAATTCGGTAGGATGGTAATGTCCATCCACCTGCAGTTGTTGCCCCTGTGTCAGTGAGCCTGCCGGGATGAAGATGCGTACATCACTTTGAGGGGTGGTCTGGCAGGCTAAACGCAAATGGGTATTGTTCTTCAATTTGCTCAGTTTTGACTGCTCGTTGGAGGTTGGAGGAGAAACATCACCGTCCAGCACTTCAACCTTACAGGATGTGCAAACCCCCAGACCATTGCAGGAAGTAATCAGGTCTATCCCGGCCCGCAGAGCACTATCCGCCAGAGTTTCACCCGGTTTTGATACAACTCTTTTTCCAACCGGTTCAAAATCAATCGTGAATGAGAGGGGAATATGATTATTTTCCATATTTAAGACAACGTTGTCATAATTTTAACATAGTTTGATAATTATCGTTTATAATAATACAGTCTTTTCATTTTCCGCGTTAGGAAATTTACAACCCAATATACCCAATTCTTGTGGTAAGGTATTATCTCAAATTTTTCTGGAGGTTTGAATGAGTGCTGTGTTAGAAAAAATCTATGAAGGTATTCTGGACGGGAATGCCAATCAGACTGTTGCTGGTGTTCAGCAAGCATTGGACGAAGGCTTAGACCCGGCGGTTGTGCTTAACCAGGGTATGATTGCAGCCATGGGCGAGGTGGGACGCTTGTTTGAAGAAGGGGAGTACTTTGTCCCGGAGATGTTGATTGCGGCACGCGCCATGCAAAAAGGGTTGGAATTATTAAAGCCTTTCCTGTCTGAAGCTGACGTGAAATCCCCAGGAAAGGTCGCGATTGGTACTGTCAAAGGAGATTTGCATGACATCGGAAAGAATCTGGTTGCCATGATGCTGGAAGGCGCAGCTTTCGAAGTGATCGACCTGGGAACCGATGTTTCTCCAGAACGCTTCATTCAGGCAGTCAAAGAAAATGGTGCCCAGATTATCGCCATGTCTGCTTTATTGACCACCACCATGCCGAATATGAAAAACACCATCGAAGCTTTAAAAGAAGCTGGTTTACGCGATCAGGTAAAAGTAATGATTGGTGGTGCTCCGGTTACTCAAAATTACGCTGACCAGATTGGTGCGGATGGATTTGCAGAAGATGCCAGCCGTGCGGTGGCAAAAGCGAAAAGTTTATTAGCTGCGTAAATTAATTACCGGTTTACAAATACGGTCATCGGGCTGGGTTCCCGATTCGCCCACCAGGCGTAAGGGATAAATTTCAACTTCTCTCCGGATGTGGACTTTCCTTGAATGGTCATGACACCACCCAACAGTTGAGCATCAAATATCGGTGTCAGACCTTCCCAGACAGGTTGAACTGTTTCCAGATTAATTCCAGGATGATCAATGCCTTCAAGGCAATAAACAATCGGACCTCGAGATAAAGCTGCTTTTCCAGAGCAGCTTTTTACTTTTGGATGGACAGGATGAATGCGGAGGGGCATTTCCATGTCTAAAGTAATATGGTCCCCATCCTGCCATTCACGTTCGATCGTGATATATTGAGCTTTGCGTGGGTCATATCCCTGAGCAGGTATTTCTTTGAAATTGAAATTTTGAAGATAGGGTTGGATGAGTTCATTATTAAAGAAGAGCACGACTCCTCCAGCCCAGGATGGAATTCTCAGATGGATTTTTAGTTTTTGCAGTCCTGTAGTTTTGATGCTGAACTGGAATTTTCCCTGCCAGGGCAACTGGCTTTGCGAGTGAATACGTACGGGTGACTGTAAAGGAATCTCAAGCGAAGCACCCGTGAATTGGTGGATCCAGATTTCATGATCGTCATAACTGCAAACATACCCTCCCAGTTTTGCCCAGGTACGGGAAAGATTGGAAGGACAACAAGGGATTTCAAACCAGGGTTGTCGTTGCATCCCGTGCTCACTTGTCAGGGGATTGTTGTACAAATAGCAATTTCCCGGCTGTCCGATGCCAACCAGGGAAGCATTATAGAGCTGCCATTCGAACAGGTCGGCATAGCGCGCATTAGCAGTCTGCAAAGTCATTTCCCAGTTCCAGTACATCGATCCCAATGCAGCACAGGTCTCCGCATACATGATTTTTGGGTCGAGCTCGTAATCCCTGCCAAATCCTTCGCTATACGGGAGAGATCCAATTCCGCCCGTGACTGCCATACGGCGTGATACCATGTGGTCCCAGCTTTTTTCCAATCTGAAAATTGACTGTTCATCTCGCTGATACCGTAAACGTCTCGTTGCAGCAGTTTGCAGGTATGCATACCGAACTGAATGCCCAACCGGAATGGTTTGTTCTTCCAGTGGGCGATGTTGTTGAAAATACTTGCCATTCAAACCGCTCAACAGGAAACGATTTTTCGCGGACTTTATCGGCGCAATCTGGTTGGGTGGTGGCAGTTGGAATGGTTGAGGAGTATTGTGTTGATTTTGAGCATAAAGCTTTTGTTTCTCCCGATAAATTTTTGAGCGCTGATTGACGCGTGTATTTTCTGCCAGCATATGCAATCCGAAAGCCAGAGGTTTGTGATTGCCTCGTTGAACAAGAAATTGTTGCGCCAGCAGGAGGTAAGCCTGTGTGTGGGTCACTTCGAATAAGCGCAGAAGGGCGATTTCTATTTCCTCATGGCCGGGGGTGAAAAGCGGTCCTTTACCGCTGAAAGTCTGGACGATAAGATCAGCGGCTTTGATGCCTGAAGCAAGAAAGCATTCTTCGCCTGTCACCAGGAAATGTGAAACAGCTGCTTCGATTAAATGACCATGGCAATACAGTTCATGTTCAATCTGGAGGTTCTCCCAGCGTGAACCCGGGAAAATGAGTTGATTGTACGTGTATAAATATCCATCCTGATCCTGGGCAGACTGAATCA
>DAOUGX010000228.1:0-1972 GCA_034428855.1 Anaerolineaceae bacterium
GAATATGGAATTGGAAGCCTGGAAAATCGCGCCCGATTTGTCACGGAAATGATCGATCAGATCAAAACAGCCTGTGGAAAAGACTTTATTGTGCAGGTATTGATTGACTGTATCGAAGAAAACGACAACCTGGACAATAATGCTGGTTTGGCAACGATGGATAATGCTGTTACCAACCCATGTAATAACGTAACCACCATCGAAGAAGGAATTGGTTTTGCAAAATTGTTCGAGGCCGCTGGCGCAGATTCAATGCATTTACGCTTAGGCCCACTGGGATATCATCCCTGCCAATTTGGTAGTGACCTTTACTTCCTCCTGAACGGCCTGGAAGGTGCGACCGGTTATGGTACCCAATGGGACTTCTCAAGGCATTGGCAAGGACAACTGATCGGTAACCATAGTGGTGCCGGTATGTTAATCGATATCGTAGGACGTTACAAAGCTGCCCTCAACATTCCATGTGGTACCGTTACATATATGGATCCAGCGCATGCTCCGGATTTATTTGAAAAAGCTCTGGCTGAAGGTAAAGTCGATTTCTATCTCATGAACCGTCCTCTCACTGTTGACGATGAATACGTCAATAAATTGAAAGAAGGTCGTATCGATGAAATCGCTCCATGTACGCGCTGCCTCCATTGCCATATTGGTGGAAACCAGCAGAACCGTGACATGGGTTATTGTCGCGTGAACGCTTTGACCCAACGTGTCATGACCGAAAAAGGTCCAAAAACCTATGAACTCGAACCAGCAGCCGTTGCCAAGAAGGTTATGGTTGTTGGTGGTGGCCCTGCCGGCATGGAAGCAGCCCGAATTGCAGCTGCCCGTGGTCACACAGTCACCCTGTATGATAAAAGTGGTGAGCTCGGTGGAGATTTAATCTTTGCCAGTAAAGTCAAAGGTCCGCACGAAAACCTTGATGACCTGCGAGCCTATTTGGCCAAACAGCTGGAGATAAATGGTGTCACCGTCGTATTAAATAAAGTCGTCGATACCGCACTAATCAATAGTGAAGCTCCCGATGCCCTCATTCTGGCAGTTGGTGCTTTACCTGGTGCGGTAGGAGCAAGTGGTGGTACTGTACCGGTCATCGACTTTATCAACTTTATGGCTGATGGAACCGGAGACAAAGTCATTGTATACGGCTCAAACGCTCAGGCCTTCGACTGTGCCCTTTGGTTGACCGTCCACAAAAAGAAGGTTACCATTGTGACGCCTAATCCCAATGAAGAGCTGGACAAACAACAATCTCATCATGCCCATCGTTTCATGACTACTGGGCTCTATTCACTGGGTGTAAAGGCGTATCCGAGCTCTAAAATCAAAGAAATCGGTGATGGTCAGGTGACCATTTCTTCTGATGGTGGTTGGGATACCGTAATTCCTGCCGACTCAATCATCAACGCTGCTGACTTATTACCAAACAAATCCCTGCTCGATGGTATCACCGTCAAAGAGACCTACGCAATTGGTGACTGTGAACAACCCTTCAATATCGCTCTCGCAATTCGTTCCGGAAACGATATTGGCCGAAAAATCTAAAGCAGATGTTGGTGAGCCTTTTGATTATCAATTTGAGGTCTCATCAACTGAATTTGTAAAATAATCTTTGAACAAAAAACCGCCAGGTTATTCTATCATGTGAACCCTGGCGGTTTTCATTAATCACTTATCTCTTTTTTCTCACCAAACATACCTAAATCACTGAAATCTTGTATGAGACTACATAACACATTGAATTCAATAGATGTTAGAATGGGTTCCAGTTTCCTGAAAGAAGTAAGGAACCAGAAATAGTTGGTAATGCACTCATGAAACTTGCTATCGTTGAAGATAACCTGGAAGAAAGTAATTGGCTTAAAAAATTAGTTGGTGAATATTGTCATAAAAATGACATCATTTACGAATTAACCACTTTTTCAAGCGCAGAAGATTTCTTTGCCAGTTGGCCCATGGAATTGGACATCAT
>DAOUGX010000229.1:0-2032 GCA_034428855.1 Anaerolineaceae bacterium
CATCAGGAATCAAAAACAAACAATCATCGGAATTTCTCCCAGCGTTCTGGTGATGGACAAAATGACATCCAACCAAACTGATTATATTGATTATTTAATTGATATCGTCCGGAAACTAAGTTTTGAAAAAAATGTTTATTTCGTCATTTTCCCTAACGCCTCACGTGAGAGATCAAAAAAGAAGAGAAATAATGACATCCTGGTTATAGAAGAGATGCAATTTCGTTCAAAACAAGAGTTGCCATTTTCTTTGTACAAAAATATCCTATGGTTAACTTTCGATATTGATACTAAAGGGATCAATTCGATAGTGAATGAACTTGACTTGCTGATTACCTCCCGATTTCATGCAATGGTGTTTGGATTACGGTTAGCCATCCCAACCCTCGTGATTGGATGGAGTCATAAATATCTTGAGGTAATGAAATTTTTCGATCAGGAGAAATATGTATTCGATTACGGTGATGCTAACCAATCCAATGATATGCTAATTCGTGAAATCATTACTGAAAATCAAACTATTCGCTCACAAATCCGAAACCGTTTAACTGAAGCCACAGCTCTCTCTCAAATTCAGTTCAATTACCTGGAAAGGTACCTGGTTTGATATCAAAGAAGTTACTGCAAATCATAAAATGGATCTGGATAATCGCAGTTATTCTAGCGGGTTCTTATTATCTGATCACCAATTGGGGAAAAATGGTCGAATTCTTTACCATGGTACCCAAATTAAATTTACTTCTTTCTGCGATTTTTATCATCCTTGGAAAATTTTGTCTTTTCCAACTTGCCAAATATTCCATCGATCGCGAAGGATTTCATTTGCCATATCAGCAAATATTTTTCATAGTCGCAACAACACAATTAGGGAAATATATACCTGGAGGTGTCTGGCATTTTGTTGGTCGTTACAACGCCTACCAAAATGAAGAGATTTCTTTAAAAAAATCCACCAAGGCAATGATCAGTGAAAATTTATGGCTTCTCAGCGGTGCTCTGGTAGTTGGCACGATTTTCGGATTATGGTCCAGATTAGGGATTGAATTATTAACCAAAATTGGATTACCAATTCAGCTTTCCTTTCTTGTTCTATATAGCATTGTTATATTTCTACTTTGGATTTTATTGCTTGTGATATATGAAGCCATCATGCAGCGGAAATTCCCTGTAATTAATATTTGGAATTTAATTAAACTAATCTCCGTTCAAGCTCTGACCTGGATATTCCTGGGAATCAGCTTTATGCTATTATTTCCAGAAATTTCATTTGATTTGATATCAGATTCAATCTTTGGGTTTTCATTCAGTTGGGCTATTGGATATGTTGCTATTTTTGCACCCGGAGGAATTGGTATTCGCGAAGGAGCCATGGTCTGGTTTTTTTCACGACTTTTCCTGGCTGATGATATCCTGATCTATTCAACTGTTCATCGTTTTCTTTACGTTGCTGTAGAGTTTCTATTAGGGATTGTGAGTCTGTTGTTACAGCCAATTCTGATGACTAAACCTAAAACAAAAATTAATCCTGACAAAGAGAGCTGTTAATTTCATCTTTCAACCTCTCTGCAAATGCCTGCTCACCGGCTGGGGTGAGATGGATGGCGGAATTGGTGAATTCCTGAGGGTCGATCCAATCCCAGGCGTCGATATAGGGGATGGCAAGACGTTGCGTGCGTTGGGCGAGTTCTTTTCGGTACTGGTCGTAAGCCCAGCGTGGGTAGAAGAAATTGTAGCGAATATCGCTGTTTTCACCGGCACTGATCATGATCGGTTCGTTGACGATCCACAGGGGTGTGCTGGCAGCGATGTCATGCGCAGCAGGCAACACCTGCCAGAGTAACTGGTCGTTGGGGAGATGCGGAGGGATGAATTCGTAATAATTTTTACTGGCTTTCAGATCCCAGGCGGCTGGCTCATAGTCGTCGTAGAATTGATCGACACCGGTGGCTGCCCACATGACACCATAGACCTGCAACCGAAGCCAATCCGCGAGAGTACGGCGTTGCCCCCACAGCGTGCGAGACCAGAAATC
>DAOUGX010000230.1:0-2402 GCA_034428855.1 Anaerolineaceae bacterium
TAGGAACCTCAGTAAACCAATGTAATTACCAACGGATGGCAACTCCATTATATAAACCTGAAATGATCCTTGTGATTATTTGTACAAGGTTGAGAAAAGCTTCGTCCGGGTGGCTTAACAGACTCTATACATCGTGGATATTAACCAGACCATACCGTAAAGCTGCAATCACGGCTTGTGTCCGATCGTTGACCCCCAATTTTGTAAGAATGGTACTGGTGTAATTCCGCACCGTCCCCTCCGACAGATACAACTCACGGGCGATATCCGCATTGGTGAGACCACGTGCCATCAATTGTAATACTTCCATTTCCCGTTCACTCAATTGGATCTGAAATCCGGAAACAGGTGTTTGGTTTTGACGGGCAGCTGAACTCATCACTTTTCCAGCGATATTGGGATCCAGATAGGTTTCTCCATCCAGCGTACCTTTGATCGCCTGAATGATTGTGGTTGAAGGTGTATCTTTCAATAAATAACCGGCAGCACCAGCCCGAATCGCATCAAATAACCATTCATCATCATCATAGGTGGTGAGAACTAAAACTTTTACCTGTGGATAAGTGCTTTTAATCTTCTGGGTAGCCTGGATACCATTCATTTCCGGCATTTTTAAATCCATTAACACCAGGTCTGGTTGTTGTTTTTCTACCAATTCCAGCACTTCAAAACCATTGTTTGCCGTACCAACAACCTGTATATCCGGGTCATTGTTCAGAATGGTACTAAGACCCTGGCAAACGATTTCCTGATCATCACATATAGCTACCCGAATCATCCTTGTTCCTTCAACTTTAATTGTATCAAAGTGCCTTCACCAGGTCGACTATTGATGATCAGCTTCGCATTAATCATTTCAGCCCGTTCACGCATTCCTTTAATACCTAATCGATCATTTTTGAGATTCAATTTTTCCAGGTCAAAACCACGACCATTGTCACGAATGCTGAGAATATTGTTTTCAACATCTATTCCGTAATGGACCCAGATATGGTTGGCCTTGGCATGATGAATGACATTTTCCAGGGCTTCCTGAATAATTCGGTAAATCATCTGTTCTTCGTCATGCGTCAGGGATAGAGGCTCATCAGCGATTTGCAGGTCAATTTCCATTGGCGAACGTGCTTTCAGATTGGCTACCAGGTTTTGAATGCTGAGTGACATCCCCAGGTCCTCCAGTGGTTCTGCTCGTAAAGCTTTTAATGCCCGACGAGTCTCTTCCAAACCATTTCGCGCGGTAAAGAGAGCCTGTGTCAGCATAGGCTCAACTTGCTTCTCTTCGGTCGGCAATACAGTGTGGATCGCTTCCAGTTGGACAGTCAACCCACTGAGGGTGTGTGCCAGGGTATCATGCAGTTCACGCGCCAGTCGATTCCGCTCTCGACTGACTGCCAGTTGTTCCTGTACCAGGGCTTGCTGACTGAGTTTCAGGTTGGCATGCATCAAATCCCGGCGTTGTTCCCGCTGGGTATACATCAACTCTGTAATCATTAATGCCACCAGATTGAGTGTCAACACCCGGATAAAGATGGCAAATAATGGCATTAATAAATCGGTATGAAAGCCACCAAATAAAAACACCAGATAGAGCGCATCAAAAATTCCCAATCCGGTGTTGACTAAAAATACTTTTTGAAAATCATACTGCCAGGCTGCTGGAACTAATGCAATCATCAACAAAGGCAACAATGCCCATAATCGATACATCTCAATCCCCAATCCATTCATCATGCGGGTCGTTAAATCGATGTTTACGATGACAGGAGGTATTAACACAGCAATGGTGAGTGCTATCAATAAATACAAGGATCGTAATTTTCGTTGCAGCCAGGGGATGGACAAATAAATGGATAAAAACAGAGCCTGAATAAAAATGAAATAAAAAGGATCCCGATAAAATTGTGAAACTTTGCCAAAAAAGAGCTTTTCTGCGAGCGGAACCAGAGAAAACGCCACTGTCTCGGCGATGACAAAAAATCGAAATATGCGGATCAAGCCTGGTTCGGTGGACTTGGTTCTTTTCATAATTAGATATTAACACAAAATAATAAAATCCAAATAAAAATATGACCTGGGAAGGTACATCCTATGACAGGCCTCATGGTGCAATGTGATGCCAATCATGTCAGTTTATGGTTGGCTACATCTATCAGAAAATCCACTATCCATTTATAAATAATTTGAAATCTTGGAAAGGGAAGTTCAGGTATTAAATTGTCTTTATTAAGTAAATTTCAACAGGATTCAACAGAACATTTTACAGCCGGAAAACAACCCATTGTCTCCAGTTTCCTGGTGGAGGCTTTTGAATTGAACAAGAAATTCAGCCGTGGAAACAATGGTACTTTTGCGGTACAGGATTTGAGTTTCAGTGTGCCAGCCGGACAGATGTTTGGTCTGCT
>DAOUGX010000231.1:0-2398 GCA_034428855.1 Anaerolineaceae bacterium
ACAGAACCCCATTCCCCAACCGAAGTTATCGGATACAAGATTTTACCTCCAACCAGAATCACTTTTTGAATTGTTTTTTCGATATTTTCACTTTAAAAATAAATCCTGACTCCTTGTATGCCAGGTACATAACTTTCTCCCTTAGCCAAAGCACCGGTAATTCCGCCTTCGCCATCATAATAAGGAAAAAAAGCCATTTCATTTCCATCCAGAATAGATTGTTCAAATTGAAAATCAAACACGAAGGAATAAAAATCTATTGCGCGGTGTAGATTTGATACAGGTATTTCATAATAAGTTACTGGATTTTTCATTTAAACCTTCCCGGAAATGATCATTTAATTATCTTGCAGATGCTTTCAGGCTGAAGGTGCAGGGATACAATTCCACCTTGTTATCTTCCACATCATAAGGGGTGTACCCGCTGTAAAAGTACTGAGGGTATTCATGTAAAAAGTCGATACGCAAACCTGCCTCACAGAAAGCGGTAACGACCTCGCCCAGTGTCCAATCCCATTCATAAGATTTTTCTGGTATCAGCAAATCCGGATCTGTGTAGTCACCCATGTTTTCATATTGCCAGACTTGTTTTCGGAAATAATTACCAACAATCATGTTGGGATATGTTTTGCCATCTTCAGCGTTCATGACATGCCGGAAGGGATGGCCATCATGCAGGTAAAAGACCCCACCATCTTTCAACAGATATTTTACGGTTTGTGCAAAGCGATGAATATCTGGTAGCCAGCAGAGTACACCGGTTGAAGCAAATACAACATCAAATTTATCATCCAGCTTACCGATCAGATCCATGACATCCGACTCAATGAATCGGGCATCCACACCCATTTGTGATGCCAATTGACGTGCATATTTCAATGATTCGGACGAGATATCAATCCCGGTGACTTTTGCACCCAGCAATGCCCAGGAGAGGGTATCGGTACCGATGTGACAAAGCAGATGCACCAGTGACTTGTTATGCACATCGCCCACTTCGGACGTTATCAACTCATTCAGGAGAGGCTTTCCAGCCAGCAACTTTTCAATATGATAATTCATGTAATGGACTGGGGCTAAACCATCCCAGCCTTTTTTGTTGGATTGTGTCATTTCGTTCATGAGTTTTTCACCGCAAAAATATTTTACTTGCTTTGAACTGTCTGCGAGGCAATTATCACTGGAGTGTTTCCCGTTTGTTCTAACATGCTGCCAAAGGTCTGGGATTCTTTGGTTTGACTATCCAGTACGTTTTTTGCCCAGCGATAACTCACGGATTGGTAAAGCATTTCCACCTGAACCGTAAAAGGTCCAGATGCCCCGCCGGTCTGCACCTGGTAGGTTATGGAATCACTCCCACCGGTGAAGGATGAATCCTGCATGGCTTCCCCGATGACGGAGGATACTGTTGGTGGATTTTGTTTGTCAAATCCATCCGGCAACAGGCGATTATCTTTGAGATAACCCGCTGCCAGCATTTGAAAAGTGGTCACCTCACCGGCAACGTCTTTCATAATCGGTTCATAAATCTGCACCTGATCGGGTGCTGAAATCAAGTCATAATGGGGTTCAAACGCTTTAGGATTTTCATCGTTTGCATTGCCAAAAATTTCACCAGTCTCTTCGTATCCACCGGATTCAAAAATTACCTTTCCCTGTGCATCGCTGACTGTCACATGCAGCCAGGTTCGCCGCGAAGGAAAAGAAGTCGGAAATTTGTGTCCGGTCAGGACATCAATACCCACTTCAAATGTCAGGGTGTCATCCTGCTGTTCAATGGTTGAAACAGTCAGAGTGGCCGTTTGATTCTGGAGAAGATCCTCCGTCCGTGCGATGTGTTGATCAAGCGCTGCAATACTCCCTGGGAAACCCAATTCTTCGCTGAACTCCCCAAAAAGGTTTAGCATAAAAACATTCCCTCCGGTAAATACATGACGGGCAAAAGGCTCATAAAGATTCTCCGGTGTCACATTGGAGAGAGCAACAGCTCCTTCTGCGGGCGGCATGTGACATTCCTGGCAGGTAGATTTTTCGGTATAGTCCGAAGCCAGCCATTCACTGAAGGGGGTTTGTTCATAAAACAGTTCATCCGCACTGCTGAGAGTGGAATCTGCTTTTATATAGTTGAGGTAAAGCTCGTGACAGGTCGCACATACCGCTGATTCTCGTACATGCTCACTTTGTACGGCGGTGAATCCGGATGCCGCTTTCATAATGGTCATGTTTTGCTCGCTGATCGGAAAAGCCCCATAGATCAGTCTTTCTTTTGCTGAGAGGTCCAGGTTGATTCCGAGATCGCTGCTATGACGGAGATTATCCGCTGGATTTTCAGGAATCTGATGACACACAGAACAGGAGACACCATCCACGGCCAGATTAAATAAAGGATGGTTTTCTG
>DAOUGX010000232.1:0-2111 GCA_034428855.1 Anaerolineaceae bacterium
CGTTTTGCCAGTAAATCGATTTCATTCTGGCTGATCTGAACACATTGAGACACCAACATACCTGGACCCAATACACCTAAAGCATCATAATGTTCAATGGTACGGAGTCCATTGCGTTTAAGCATTTCATTCGGTTCATAATGGCCCTCTGAACAATGCATATGGGTTAAAACACCCTGTTCTTTTGCCAGTTCAAAAGCTTTCAAAATAAACTCATCTGAACAGGTAAAGGTGGTATGGAAACACATCAGTCCCTGAACCAATCCACCATCCTGCTTACCCCAGGCGATCATATCAAGATTTTCCTGCAAACCCAGATCCCCATTCTGTTGGCTGACACGTTGGGTAGCTTCAAAAGACAAAATTCCACGGATCCCCCATTTTTTGACCACATCAGCCTGTTTGCGTAAAACACCCGGTAGTGAATAAGGTGCTTCTGTGCAGTCATAAAATGCAGTCACACCAGAGCGAATCATTTGTGAACAATTCCAATCGGTAGCTGCATTGACCAATTCTGAATCAAGCTGATCTTCCACCAATGGCCACCAGAAATCTTCCAGGAAAGGCATGAATCCTTCCGGTGCTTTTGTTAGTGGAATGCCATGTGCCAGAATACCGTACAAGTGGGTATGAGCATCCACAAATGCAGGTAACAATACCTGATCAGGTTTTTCCCAAACTTCATCCAGTGGGTATTGTGCGGATAATTCAGCTCTTGGACCCACGTCTGTAATCTGATCATCGACTACACGAATTCCATATCCTTGTTTAGGTGCTTCCAGAGCAGCACTTACCAACCATTGTGGAAAAATTAATAAACCTTTTGATGTCATAAAATCATAATCCTTTCCAATTCTTTAGGATGGAATGATAGGTGTTCCACATTTTAAGTATTGACCGGAAGGTGTTTCCTGTAACACCTTTCCGTTTTCTATCAATTTTTGGCCTTTTAGGAGAGTCATCACTGGAAAACCAATTAATGAGAATCCTTCGTAAGGCGTATAATCCACTTTTTCGTGAAGGTTATCTACATTCACCTCAAATTTTTTGGTGGGATCAAATAGAACCAGATCAGCATCCGCTCCAACCTGTAAACTTCCTTTTTGAGGCCAGAGACCGAATGATTTTGCAGGATTGGTACTGCATAACGCAACCCATTGTTCCAGACTGAGCATACCGGAGCGAACGCCAAAATGATACATCATTGGAAAACGCAACTCAATTCCGGGAATTCCACCCGGGATGGTTCTGAAATCATTGAGTGCAGCTTCTTTCTGAGGATGAATGGTGAACGCACAATGGTCGCTGCCGATGCTCATAACGGTTCGTTGGCGTAAAGCATGCCAGATCGCTTGCTGATCATTCGGGTTCCTTAATGGAGGAGAACAAACGAACGACGCTGCTACAGCAGGATTATCATTTTGATAAGAGTCACGATTAAGCAGTAAATATTGGGGGCAGGTCTCTGCCACCAGATTTTGGCCATCTCTTAAAGCCTTCCCGGCTGCTTTGACAGCACCGCCCGTGGATAGATGCACCAGATAAAGATTGGTTCCGGACACGCGTGCCAGATAAATCAATCGTTGTACCGCTTCCACTTCGGCCAAAGCCGGGCGACTATGGGGATGCCAGCGTGGTTCTAGTTTCCCCTCCCCAACCAATGTCCTGACGGCATGCTGCACAATTGCATCATTTTCAGCATGTACCATGACGATTCCGTTAATGGATTTGACGACATCCAGAACTTCGACAATCTCATAATCGTTTAACTGCATATCCCCGTAGGTCGTATATATCTTAAAGGAAGAGACACCCTCTTCAATGAGGGCTGGAATTTCGGGAATCAGGTTCGCATCAGAAATGGTCATGTGCAATCCATAATCCAACCAGGCTTGTCCCTGTGCTTCAGCTTTCCGAGCACTCAATGCCTGATTGAGGGTTTCTCCAGGTAAGGGTTCGACAAAATCGAGTATGGTGGTGGTGCCACCATGCGCTGCAGCCAGTGTGCCGGAATACCAATCTTCACTGGTTCTGGTAGTGGCGGTTGGCATGTTCAAATGGACATGTGGATCAATTCCACCCGGGACGACGAATAAGCCGTTGGCATCAAT
>DAOUGX010000233.1:0-2562 GCA_034428855.1 Anaerolineaceae bacterium
GGTAGTCCGGTTTTGCCTTTGCGCCACTCGATCAGGGCGGGTAGCAACTCCTGTTTGAGGATCTTTTTATTCCCGATGAAATTATCATCCACGATGAAAACCGGATCACGCCACCCCAACGCATACAGAGAATCCAGCTCAGCTATAAATTGAGCGGCGGTTTTAGTACGCGGGCGGTGACCCAGCAGAGCCGTCACATTACAGAAGTCACAATCAAAGGGACAACCGCGAGAAAATTGCAGGCTGACGGTGGCATATTGTTTCAGATCAGCCAGGTACCATTGTGGTGCTGGTGTTCTGGTGATGTCGGCATACTCATTGGTCTGATAAACGCGCTGTGGTGTGCCCTGTACCCAATCGGTCAGAAATTGCGGGAGGGTGATTTCACCTTCATTGAGGATGAAATGATCCACCAGTGGAAAATCATGATATTCGCTGGTGAATAAGGGACCACCAGCTATGATCTTTTTCCCGGCTGCTTTACAACGCCGGATGAGCTCATGCGCCGAATCGCGTTGCACCACCATGGCTGAGACCATCACCCAGTCAGCCCAATCGATATCCTTGCGTTTGAGCGCTTGCACGTTGGTATCCACCAGACGTTTCGACCAGGTCTGAGGTAACATGGCTGCAATCGTCAGCAAACCCAGGGGAGGCGTTCCGGCTTTTTTATCAATAAATTTAAGAGCGTGTTTGAAACTCCAGAACGTATCCGGAAATTCAGGGTAAAGCAATAAAACGTTCATTTTCTCTCTCCTTTTGATGGGGATAACAGGTATGCAAAAATACCCGAGTAAGATCGGGAAGAAAAACGATAAACTGAAAAATCAGACTAAATCAGGGCAATACAGGAAAATCCGCCGCCCGGGCATACACAATACCTACCAGACCACGACCGGTATGAGCACCCAGCACCGGCGCCACTGTGGAATCGGGCAGCCACTGGCAATCGAAGCGTTTATTCATCGCTTCATGCAGTTTTTCGGCACCTTCCGGGTTGGCGGTATGGGCAATCTGGGCTCTGATTTTCGTACCTTCAGGAATATCTTTGGTGATTAATTTGGCGATACTGTCCAGTGCGCGATTAAAGGTGGGGCTTTTACCACGTTCGTAGTACTTCCCATCCGTTTTGCTGACACCAATCAATGGTTTAATATGTAATACGGAAGCCAATAAACCCTTCATATGACTGATGCGACCACCATGAATCAAATAGCGCAAATCCGGCAAGGTGTAGACGGTGTCGGATGCGTCGCGCACTTTCTTGACCAGCTCTTTGATTTTTTCCACCGGCCACCCGGCTTTGGCAGCCCGTGCTGCGGCTTCCACCTGCCAACCCTGTGCACCGGAAAGTGTCATGGTATCGATAAAGTGGATTTCCGCTTCTGGCACCAGTTCCGCCCCGGAATGCGCCGATTGATAAGTATTACTCAATCCGGATGAAATATGCACCGACAGAATAGGCCCGTCCGGGGCTAATTTGCGATAAGCATCAGCAAACTCACCCGGGGAAGGTAACGAGGTAATCGGTAAACTTGAGGTGGTTAACAGTAATTCATAAAATTCTTCTGGCTGAATGTCCACACCGCTTAAATACGTTTTTCCATCCAATTCTAACTTGAGTGGAATCTGGGTGACATTCAACCCATCCAATACGCCTGGAGATACATCCATGCCACTATCAGTAACGATTCTCATATTCAGTTGTTTCCCTCCAACAGACACTAATAAAGTTCAGGCAATGGCATTGCTGTCGGACCTTGCTGCATTCTTCCCCGGCTTTGATGAGCCATCTCGATGATATGATGCATGATGGCTTTGGATACCTGGCGCACATAATCGTGATTTTCCACGTTTCCACGAAAAACCAGTGGTCGACCAACGGTCATATTATAAGGACCATGTGTGTACCAGCGTCCAATTTCAATTTTGCCTTCCACCATACTCTCGATCAGGCGCACACGCTCCATCGGTAAATGGATTCCCACCGGAATCACCGGCGCACCACTCATTAAGGCCAAACGTGCCGCCCCTGTGCGTGGCACACAGAACCCACCTTCCAGCGGGCTGAGTGCTCCTTCCGGAAAGATAATAATGGTGTCACCTTTTGCCAGGCGATTGACCGCTTCGTCCAATGCGGCTTTGCCACTTCCAGCGACTACCGGGATATGCCCCGATCGCCGTAAATATTCGCCCAACACGGGAACTTTAAAAAGTAATTCGTTAATCAGAATGTATACCTGGTGGCTGGCTAATGAAGCAACAAAGAAAGGATCGGTGGTGGTGGGGTGGTTCGCCACAATGATTTTCGCTCCCGCCGGGAATGGTTCGTGCCATTGCACATCCATCTTCAACATGGATTTGGTGTATGTTTTTACTACAGGGCGGGAAAAGCGATACATTAATTGTTCGATCATAAAATTCCTTTTTGAGAACACAAAATTCTCAGGTCTTAAGTTCACCTGTTGGACATGATAGATATTATCCGATACCACTTTTTTTCACATGGTACCGATGGGCTACGTTTCAGATGTTCGAGGCATATCTTTATGGGTGATAAAG
>DAOUGX010000234.1:0-6941 GCA_034428855.1 Anaerolineaceae bacterium
CGCTGGAACCAGGCGATCACGGAGAAAGGCAGACCGGCCTGAGGTGACCAACCACTGATCTGGCGCACCCGCTGGGATGTACCATCTTTGCTCCACTCCTGTACAATCGGGAGGGCACGCGAATCCAGCCAGGTGACCATGTGGTTGGTGGGCATGAATGTGTCATCCACCGGAATGACAGAGCCTCCCTGGGTGGAAAGCACAATCCCACGAATTCGCTGGTCGGTTGTGACACGCTCTTTTGAATCCCGCAGGGTGGCAATAACCAGATTCCATAATTCCTCATTATCCTGTTCAACGATCCCATTCGGTTTTGAAATCTGACCACAGTGATATTCCACCACACCGCGTTCTTCACCGACGGTGTTGATGAGTACACACTTAATCACGGTTGTACCAACATCTAAACTGAGGATTAAGTCTTCCATATGCATTATCCTTTTGCGATTCTTGCAGCCTCATCCACAGAGACTCCCTGGTGGATGATAGCAGCCAGAGCAGCTGCCATAGCCCCGGGGTTATCTGATTCAAAGATATTCCGGCCAATAGTACCTCCGGCTGCGCCGGCATCCATGGCTTTTTTCATCTCGGTCAAAAATTCTTCCACGGTATTGCGTTTCTTGGACCCCATGATCACGACAGGTTTGTAGCAGGCTTCTACGATTTTTTCAAAGCCATCTACATAAGGAACTTTGACCCAGTCGCCACCCAGCTCAATCCCTGCCCGGGCAGCCAGTGCCACCCGTTCGACTGTGCGATATTCTGGTGTACTCAGCATGCCACCCGGTACCATTTCAGCCTGGACAGCCAGACCCCAATAATGAGCTTTTGAGGTGATTTCTGCCAGGTTATTGAGCGTACGCATTTCTTTTTCATCGCCAGGGTAAGCAGAGATGCATAAAGCATCAGCTCCCAGGCGTAAAGCTTCTTTAACCCCGAACCAGACGGGTGCTTCCACATCCGGACCCAGCATGGTGGCAACACCATCCGAGCGTAAGATTAATCCAACAGGGGAGATCTCTTTTGCATAATGACGAGCCATACCATAGGAGGTCATAATACCATCCACACCACCCTGAATAGCCTTGATGATTGTTTCACCAGGTTTTACCTGTCCTTTGGTGGGGCCAAAAATAACGGAATGTTCCATCGCCATGATGAGCACTTTGCCGTCCGGTTTAAATAAACGATTGAGTCGTCGAATATTATCCATTAATCTTAAGATCCTTTAAAAATATATTCTTATCCAGCTTCCAATTTACGGGTGGCGTAGCGTTGGCCACCATCGACACGAATCACATCTGCATTGACATAATCGGCTTCTATCAGGAAATTAACTGCTTTGGAGACATCCTCAGGCGTTCCCCAACGATCCAGCAGGGTTTTCTTGGCGGTTCGTTCGATTTTTTCCTCAGAATAATCTGGTGGTGCCAGCACGGGACCCGGACAAACGGCATTCACACGCACGTAAGGCCGCAATTCCAGCGCGAGTTGGCGGTTGAGGGCATACAAAGCAGATTTCCCGACAGAATGAGCGGTGAAATTTGGCCAGGCTTCCCAGACGGTCAGGTCGATTATGTTGATAATCGCACCTTCTTTATTCGCCAGCATATCTTTGGCTGCCAGATTGGAAACATAAAATGAACCATTAACCAGGACGCCGGTGACAATATGCCAGGCGGTGAAATCATCGGTGGGCACAGGGGTGGTATGAAAAGGAGAAGCACTGTTCACCAAAATATCAACCATCCCCATTTTTTCATGGATTTCGGCAAACATGCGTTTGTCCTGTTCCAGATCAGCAATATTTGCCTGAACAATCATAGCTTTTACACCATATGATTCAGCTTCTTTTGCCGTATGGATGGCTTCTTCTGCATTGCTGTTGTAATTGATGATCACGTTCGCACCAGCTTTTGCCAAACCTAATGTGATGGCTTTTCCGATTCGGACAGCTCCACCGGTCACGAGGGCAGTTTTACCTTTAATATTCATGAAATCTCCTATCCTTCCGGTTGAAAAATTGCTTTCACCTTCGCAAATGCTTCAGCTTCGGTTGTCGAAGGCCTGAACTCCATGCCTATTAAACCATCAAATCCAAGTTCTTTCAGTTTTTTCACAAGGTTGGGGAAGTTAATTTCTCCAGTGCCAGGTTCGTTGCGTGTAGGTACGTCTCCAATGTGGAAAGTTGGGTATAATCCCCAGAATTTTTCCATCCCATAGATTAGATTACCGGCATTGCGCTGTTGGTGGTAACAATCGAAAGCCAGACGGAATTGGGGATGATTCATACGGCGCACCCAATCGGCTGCCAGTTCATGGTCACGCACCAGGATGTCACCCTGAATGGGGTTTTGATTTAAACACTCCACCCACACCTCAACTTTGGTCTGTTCGACCATTTTCATGATCTTTTCGGTCTGGTTGAGGAGGTTGGCGTATTGCAGTGGTTCGGAATAATTGCCAGACAGGCGTTTTGACCATTCTTTGCCATCGATAATATCAATCTGATTGGAGAAAATGAACAGGTGTTCGACATTGTAACGCTCCGCCATTTCCAGGGATTCTGCCCAGGTGCGCAGGGTTTTCTCATTGTCTGCCGGGTCAGCCAGGGAACCCATGTCATGGTCGAATGTTGAATTTAAAATACTACCATGTCGCTTGCATTCCTCAGCGATGCCTGCAACGTCTATCAATCGCCAGCACCAAACATCTAATCGTTTTACCCCTAATTGAGCGAATGGTTCCACGCGTTCAATCAGAGGACGGTCGGTAAACCAAAAATCCATATATCCAGTAAATTCCATTTTATTACCTTCCTTTTTGAATAAAAATTATGTTGGAAATGTCGGCTCGAAGAAAATCCTTGTTAAGAACAAAGATCTATTTATAATTTTGAATAAGAGTACTTATCCATGAGCAACTTGCTGTTTAAAACGCGAAGGGGAGTATTCATCCATCGAAACGGGTGGGTTTTTTCCTTGTATCATCAGTGCCATCCACTCACTGAGCAACGGAACTGTTGTGATGGTGATTACCAGGCTGGTACCAATAAACAAATTATCTATACCTGGCACCCAACCGATCAGAGGCTCTTCGTCGGGGGTGAAGGATGTAGGTCTGCCCCAGGTACGCACCACCCGGACTTTGTCAAGAAATGGATAGAGATGCACCAGTTCTTTGCTGATGGAAGACACACCCCAGGCACTGACTCCTTTGTGCAGCTTTGTGGTGGTGGTGACTGCCTCCGAAATATCCAGGGTGCCATTTAACTGAGGATGTACCCCTATCGCAACTGCTTTGGCTTTTCCATGAATAGTCTCGTAAAAATCAGCCAATTCCACATTATTAAAAATCATGGATGGAATGCGTTCCGTAACCAGTGCTTCTGCATGGGTGAAATGTACCGGGACATGTACACCTGCCATACGAGTGATGGTTGATGTCCATGCCCCAGCCATAACAACTACTTTATCAGCGGAATAAGTGCCATTATTCGTTTTCACAGCAGTGATTTCGTTGTAATGGACCTCAAACCCAGTCACTTTGGATCTTCCTAAAATAACAGCACCCTGCCGTTGAGCTGCATTGGCATACGCCAGTGAGAACTTTAGTGGGTCCAGCATGCCTTCGATGGCATAAGCAGCCCCCAGCAACCCATTGGTGTTCATATTTGGTTCTGCATTTTGTAATGTGGCACGATCCACCACCTCGGTGGGAATCCCAGCTGGGGTCAGGATCGCCGAACGCTCCTGCCAGCGTTGCCAGAGCTCCTCGCTTCTGATCAGCAAAAACAGACCAATTTTCCGCCAATCGTACTTCGCCCCTAATTCCTCTTCCAGAGTCTCATGACGGTCAAGACCATCGCGGATAATCTGAATATTCAATGGGTCCAGGTGTCCTTCACAGGTTTGCGCCCGGCCTGAACAGGACGCCGAAGTGCCACCACCAATGTCACCCGCTTCCAATAAGAGGGTTTTCACCCCCATTCTGGAGAGCTGGTAGGCGGTGGATAAGCCTAAAAATCCACCACCCACAATGATGACATCAAAATTCTTCATATGATTAACTCGCCCAAATCGAGTCTAATTCCGCATCCGGTACATCAAAGACGGTTGGAACCACTTCGGTCAGGGGTTTGGTTTTGAAATGCTCTGGAATACGATCATCCTCGGCTGTTAATCCGGCTGCGCGGTTGAAAGCCAGTTCCAGATCAATCACTTTACGACCAAGGATATCCAGATAATTATCCGGTAACTCCACATCATACACTTTGCGTAACATTTCCACCACGATATCTGGTCGTTGCCCGGTGGCACTGGTGTTGAAAGCACATAAATCGAGTGCATCATAGGCTGCGCGTTGGATTTGCGCAATCCGTGAGAACTTAACCGCCAGACTGGGATCACGATGATCGATCGGGAAGAAAACGGTTAAGCCAGCGGTATGATCGGCTCCCTGCGGAGAGGTGGCATATGTGACTGCAGTACCCTTGACCACACGGGGATCGTACGCACTCATTGCCTGTCCCTTGACGGCCGGGATGTGTTTGACCCCTAAAGCCTTCCCGGTAGCCACCACACCCGCACCCACCAGTTTCCCGATGGTTGACCCGGTGGGTACCTGGGAGAGTGCCCGCAAGGCAGATTCCACATCCCCAAAGCGGGGGAGATCCTCACGATGGATACCAGCGGGTAACACAGACAGTTCCGCTGCTTCCATCATCACACCCAGAGTAGCTCCGGTTTCGATAGTGTCCATACCAAAATCATTGCATAAGCGATTGATGCGAGCAATGCCATCCATGTCAGCGATTTCAAGATTGGAACCACACAAACCGATCGTTTCAAATTCAACTGGGGCTGCCAGTAGTTTGCCATTCTCATCCGCAAAGGCATTCGAACATTGAATCACACACCCGGTCATGCAGGCATGGGTGGGAGTGCCTTCGCCACCGCGTTTTAAGGTGATCTCACGGATATAATCACCACTGATTGGAGTAGCATCCGGTAATTGACCTTTACTGAAATTCCGCACGGGTAAACCACCCATCACCTGAACTGGCATGACAGTGGAGGCGGTACCGTAATTTCGTAATACACCCACCCGTTCGCTGGTGGCAACATGTTTATTGAAAGCTGTGATCGGTTGCCGGGCATCTTTACTGAGTTCCATGCCTCCTTTGGGAGGGAGTGGGGCAGTGATGGCTTTTAACCCTTTGGATCCCATCACAGCGCCAACGCCACCACGGGCAGCCAGGCGATACGGTTTCCCTTCTGCATCGGTCACGGCAATACCTGCCGCACCCATCAACTGTTCACCAGCCTGACCGATACTGATCACACAGGTGTTCTTTCCAAATTTCTCCAACAGATAAGCAGCCGTGTCCTCGTTCCCTTTCCCCCAGCAATCACTGGCGGATTCATAATCCAGATCGCCACCTTCTTCGTTCAGGTGGAAGACAGCTTTCTTACCATCCGGAACCACATCCAGGAAAACGACAGCGCGAAATCCCAAACCAGCCAGGGAATCTCCCCCCATGCCACCGGCATTGGCTTCTTTGATACCTTTGGTGAGTGGGCTTTTACAGCCAACTGAGAGCCGTGAGCCGGTCGATGTGCGGCTGTTAGCCAGCACCCCAGCTGTCAGCACCAGTGCATTTCCGGGACCTAACGGATCGGTTTTCGGGTCAACAAATTCCGTCACCAGAGTATCGGAAAGATAACGACCAGCCATCAGGGGGTCGGCTAACTCCCGAACCTGTTTTTCTCCGGTAGATAAATTGACAATTAAGATTTTCATAACCCAGCCTCCAAAACCTGTCTGCAATCTTCAGCTGTAGCCGGGCGTATATTGAGACCAATCATCGCCATTTTTGTTGCAGATTCGGCGATGGCAGCGATATCTTCTGCCTTGAGACCGACTTCGGATAAGCGGGTTGGCATATCCAATGTTTTCAGCAGATCACGTGCAAAGTCACCCAACACATCTGCTTTGGCATTTTGTGGTAATCCAAGTGCATCACGCAGTAAATCCCAACGCTCTGCAGGTATGGCTGGTGCATCAAAAGCGAGTGTCGCCGGTAGCAAGGTCGCGACCCCTAAACCATGGTGTAAATGGTACGTTCCACAGAAGGGGCCGGCCAGAGCATGCACCAGACCGAGAGAAGATTGGTCAAACGAAATTCCTGCCAGAGTTGCAGCCATAGCCATTTGTTTGCGAGCTTCGAGATTGGAACCATTTTTGTAGGCTTCTGGAAGCCATTTTACAATTGCGCGGATGGCAGACAGGGCAAACATATCGGAGACGGGATTGGCTTTCTTACTCAGAAATGCCTCGATTGCGTGAACCAGTGAATCCATTCCTGTGGTTGATGTTAATTGGCGTGGTAAGGAAAGCATTAAGCTGCCATCGATAATGGCAGTTTTCATAAACATCGCAGGATGTAGGACGCCCATTTTAAAGCCTTTGCTGTCACCCACCACGGCCACGTGCGTGACCTCACTGCCGGTACCGGCTGTTGTGGGAATACCGATGACGGGTAGGGGGGCTTTCTTAATTTGTTGTCGGCGCCATTGCACCTCTTCATAATCAAGTTCCGGGTCACCCAGCAGCAATCCAACCGCTTTGGCAACATCCAATACCGAACCACCACCTAATGCAACCACATGGGTAATCGTTTTTCCTGCAATTACTGCCAGGGCTTTTTTCACATCCGGAACGTTTGGATTTCCGGGGATATCATCAAAGACCACTGGTTGAAAGCCTTTTTCTGATAATTTGTTCAAGATTTTTTCTGCAATGCCAGCCTGAATGATGCCTTTGTCGGTTAACAATAAAACACTATCGGGGGAAGCAGATGCCAGTTCCAAAAGGAGATCACTACCAGCCTCCTCTGAAAAAATCAATTTAGTAGGAAAGTAGAAAGAAAAACTCATTTG
>DAOUGX010000235.1:0-4134 GCA_034428855.1 Anaerolineaceae bacterium
ACCAATTACATCTTTAAAGTAGGAATTGAAGTACTTATGACCCCAGCGACCTATCTGGTTGTCTCAAAATTGAAAAAAGCTGAGAGTGAAGATTATTTTGATCGTGACACCCGATTTAAATTCTTTGCAATGCATTAATCATCTTTTTCATCGGAAATCTCAGTTTTTCCGCCGATAACAACACAATATTCTCCCAAAATAGCTTCGGTCTTAAATCTCTCAATAATTTCTGATAAGTTTCCGCGATAAATCGTCTCAAATTTCTTCGTTAAATCATTCGCTATGACTGCTGGACGGTCCCCATATATTTCCAATGCATCTTCCAGGAATGCTTTCAGGCGATAAGGACTTTCGTAAAAAATTAATGTATGCGGTGATGAGGAATCGATTGCCAACCATCGCTTTCGAGGGCCAGCTTTTCGGGGAGGGAATCCTCGAAATGTAAAACTATGAACCGGTAAACCCGATATCACCAAAGCGGTAATCAAAGCAGTTGGACCGGGAATGGCTGTCATATTAATGTGAGCTTCCAGACACTCACGCACCAGAGTAAACCCCGGGTCACTCACCGAAGGTGTCCCAGCATCTGACACCAAAGCTACATCCTTACCCGAAGTTAATAATCCCATTAATTTCGGTAATGTACGTTTTTCATTATCTTCCCGAAATGAAATTTGTGGTTTGTGAATATCAAAATGTTTCAGTAAAAAACCTGTTTTCCGAGTGTCTTCACTGACCACGTAATCCACAGCGCGTAACGTTTCGATCGCCCGTAACGACATATCACCTAAGTTTCCAATGGGGGTTGAGACAATGTATAACATATGCTGATTTTGTTCAGTATATCATGGTGGTTAATTATGAATGTAGGTTTTTATACTTCATATTTTATTTTTTTAAAGTCATACTTTTAAATAAAAAGAAGCTGAAATCCAGCTTCTTCTCCAATTCAGATTAGCGATAATCTTCTGGAAGCCAGACATGGTTTATTTCACCGCTGGTTTCCATATTCAGTTCACTCCACTTGTCAATAAACAGGTATATTTTGGCGATCGACCCGGTAGGCAAGGATGTAATTTTATCTCCCAGTGTCATTAATAAACCCTCTAATCCCGGATTATGTCCAACGATCAGCAAGGTCTGAACACTATCCGGAACGGTTGCTGTTTTTTGAATATAAACTTCAGGTTCAGCCATATAAAAGTTTTCAACCAATTCAAGATCGCCTTTGTAACCCAATTTCTCTGCCATTAATTCTGCCGTATCTTTCGACCGGACGGCTGTGGATGAAAGAATCAGATCAGGAACCAGGGCCTTTTTCTTCAATATCTTCGCCATATTGGCAATATCCTTACGACCTCTTTTTTTCAGTGGTCTATCATGATCTGGTAATTCTTGTTCCTTCCAACTCGACTTAGCATGGCGCATGATTAATAATGTTTTCATGGTTTCCCTCAATCCACTGGCATAAATAGAAAACTTTTTAAGCAAAATCAGTATATCATGATTCGAGTTAATAAAATTAAATTTAACAATTTGTTAATAAAAATTCGAATAATCTAAATTTTTTATTAAGAAAATTAATATTATTTATATTATATTAAATAATATTCAATAAATTTATTGACAAATTTTTATTTTATGATATTATGTATTTATAAAAAGAAATATCTGGTAAAGAATATTTAAATTGCTTTTATGAATACTACGTTCAATGTTCAATAAATTGCAGGGAATAATGGAGGTTTCATGAATAAATTGCCAACCCAATGTCCTGTGTGTCAATATGACCTGGAAGTCACCGGTTTGTACTGCCCACACTGTGACACAAGTATTCAGGGTCATTTTGCACCAACAGCCAATCCATTTAATGTTCTCAACCAGGAACAAATGCATTTTCTCATGACATTTATTCGATGTGAAGGTCGTTTTAACCGTATGGAAGAAGAACTAAACCTTTCATATCCAACTTTAAGAAACCGTCTGCAGGATATCTTACGCTTATTAGGATTTGAACCTAAAGCCGATGAACCGGTAAAATTCTCAGCCGAGGAAAGAATGAGAATCCTGGATGCATTAGCAAATGGTGAAATCAGTCCGGAAGAAGCCCAGGTTCAATTGGCTGGCAAAAAAACTGAGTAAAAAGGAGTTGTGATCATGACTACACAAGAAGAGAGAATAAAAATATTATCCATGTTACAGGATGGAGTCATTAATGCAGAACAAGCTGCTAAATTATTGGAAGCATTAGGATCGATTGGACAAGAACCAAAAACACCAGCAGCTCCCTCAGCCCCAGCTTTTGATCGAGGAGGAGGGTATAGACCTGGAAAGTTTTTTCGTGTTCGCGTGACCGATACAGATACTGGGAAGACACGCGTTAATGTGCGCCTCCCCATAGGTCTGGTTGGGGCTGGATTAAAGATGGGTATGAAATTCAGCCCAGAAATTGAGGGGATCGACCCCAATGTGATCAATGAATTTCTTGAAAGTGGTGAAATTGGGCAAATCGTGGACGTCTTCGATGAAGAAGACGGTGAACACGTAGAAGTCTTTATCGAATAACCCTCTCAGGTTTTTACTAAAAATAATCTCTGAAAATAAATCAAAAAACAGAAGAAATTCATCTTCTGTTTTTGATTGAAACATCCATATTAGATATCTTTGAAGCGTACCAAACGTTTATTTTCAGTATCAATTAAATCCAGTCCGATTGATTTAAATCCTTCCCAAAAAGAAATTTTCTTAACTTGTTTTTGAAAAATATCAGAATTTTTATAACATGCTTCCAGGTAATAATTGGGTACTTTTGGGCTAAGGTGATGAATATGATGAAATCCAATATTCCCGCTGAACCATTGCAACCATTTTGGTAGTTCATAATACGAAGCTCCAGCCAGGGCAGAGGTTATGTAATCCCAATTTTGACTATCTTCCCAATAAACCCCCTCAAATTGGTGTTGCAGGAAAAACAACCAGATGCCTATCATACCTCCCAGCCAGATGACTGGTAGTTGAATGATCAGAAATCCCCTCCAGCCCACCAAGAACCCCATGGCCAGAATAAATGCCAGGAGAACCAGATTATGATACATCTGAAATTGGGTTTCTTTCTTCCCCAGATTTGGATGTGGGATTCGATGACTGATCAGAAACATATAGATGGGACCTAATAAAAACATCACCAGTGGATGGCGAAACAGGCGATAACCCAATCTACCCAATGAGGATTTTGATCGATATTCATCTACAGTCAGTGTCATAACATCTCCAACCCCACGCTTATCCAGATTACCACTCGAAGCATGATGAATGGCGTGCGAACGCCACCATTGTTCACTGGGTGTAAATACAAGAATCCCCAGGAAAAATCCAACAAATTTATTGGCTTTGGTCGAAGGGAATAAACTATTATGACCACAATCGTGAAACAGAATAAAAATCCTCACCAAAAACAAAGCGGTGATGATCGCTAAACCAAATGTAATCCAATAAGAAAATCGCAGACTCCAGATCATCAATCCCCATAAAGCGAAATATGGAATGAGGGAATTTAGAATCTGAATGATCGCTTTTTTCGTGCTTGCCTGGGTATAAGGTTGCAAAAAGGGTTTCAATTTTTTCATATCAGGATTTTGAATTACGGTATTTTCCATCTTAAACCTCCAGAATTATTTCCAGATTAACAGTAATGGATAAGCCTTCCGAGATCATCCCCCCTGGGTCATATTTGCAGGCATGTTTTTATCTCGCCTTTGTATTACCATGCACTTTTTCTCTTTAATGAAAAATCCTCAAAGTCACAAGGCTTTGAGGATTTTCTTTCATTAATCGGTTATTTTATGATTTTTAATCTCTAGTTAATTTCTATGGTACTAAGATTGGATTAGTCGAGGAATCTATCCAGGTGGATAATCCGGCATTATTGACAGCAGCAATCCTGTATACGTAAGTCACACCTGATAAAACAGACAAGTCTGTATAGGAAGTTGCATTGGCCAGGAGCGTCTCCACACTCAGGAATTCACCACCATCAACCGACCTTTCAACCACATAACCTGATTCATTGGTGGCATTGTCTGTCCATTGGAGAACGATTTGCGGACCAACATCCAGCACAGCCAACAAATCTGA
>DAOUGX010000236.1:0-3165 GCA_034428855.1 Anaerolineaceae bacterium
GCGATGGACGCGCGGCAAGAGCCCGGCGGTGGTGGAATCGCAGGCCGGATGGCAGCTGACGATGGAAAAGAAGAAAGCGATCCTGCTGGCGCACATCTTCGGCGTGGATATCGACTCGCAGGCGGTGGAGGTGACCAAGCTGAGCCTGCTGCTGAAGGTGGTGGAAAACCCCGGCCAACTTTCGCTGCTGGAGGAGCGCATTTTGCCTGACCTGGGCGAGAACGTCAAGTGCGGCAATTCGCTGATCGGTTCGGACTATTACACCGGCCGGCAGATGCCGATGTTTGGCGACGAGGAGTTGTACCGGGTCAACCCGTTCGACTGGCAGAGCGCGTTCAAGCAGGTGTTCGCGCAGGGCGGTTTTGACGCCGTGATCGGCAACCCGCCGTATGTTCGTCAGGAATCACTTGGAACACAAAAGGAGTATTTTCAAAAACATTACCAGACTTATCACGGTATGGCTGACCTCTATACATACTTTATTGAAAAAGGTGTAAGTCTATTACATACCGGTGGACGGTTTGGCTACATCGTCGCCAATAAATGGATGCGCTCAAATTATGGTGCCCCTTTACGAAATTGGTTACGACATCAAGGGTTAGAAGAAATAACTGATTTCGGGGATTTACCTGTTTTTGAACAGGCAACAACGTATCCGTGTATATTGATTATCGCTAAAAATAAACCCAATGAAAAAATATTGATTACACAGGTTAGAAATCTTGATTTTCAGTCCTTAGCAGAGTATCAACAACAGAATCATTACGACTTGCTTATATCTTCATTGAGTGAAAACACCTGGACTCTTGCGGGAGAATCTACTGCACTGATCCTTGAAAAAATGTATTCATCGAAGCCTTTATTAGGATCATATTTGAATGGGAAAATTTTCCGTGGGATATTAACCGGCTTAAATGAGGCATTTATCATTGATCGCGCCACGAAAGAAAAACTAATTTCTGAAGATCCTAAATGTGAACACTTCATAAAACCATTTCTAATGGGAAGAGATATCAAAAGGTACCAAATTATAAATTCTGATCGGTTCTTGATCCTAATTCCGAAAGGTTGGACGAACCTAAATGTTAACGGAAGTAAACCTACATGGAATTGGTTTGAAAAATCATACCCATCTCTAGCTAAGCATTTGTTACCCTTTGCTTCAGCTGCCCAAAAAAGATTGGACAAAGGTGATTATTGGTGGGAATTAAGAGCATGTGATTATTATTCGGAATTTGAAAAACCAAAAATCATCATTCCATCAATAATATCGTCGCCATCGTATGTTTTTGATCAGCAGGGTTTTTACTCCAATGATAAAACATCCATAATTGTGAGTGATGATAAATTTTTGGTAGGCATATTAAACTCTACGGTACTTGGGTGGGTAATGTCGAAAATTTCCTCCACAAAGCAAGGTGGATATTTTGAATATAAACCTATGTATCTCTCAAAGCTTCCCATCCGCACCATCGATTTCAACGACCCGGCGGACGTGAAGCGCCACGAGCGCATGGCGGTGCTGGTGGAAAACATGCTGGGGCTGCACAAGCGCCTGGCAGCCGCCGGCTCGCCGCAGGAAAAAGAACTGCTGCAGCGCCAGATCGCCTACACCGACCGCGAGATCGACGCGCTGGTGTATGAACTGTACAGCCTGACGGACGAGGAGATCAGGATTGTAGAGGGGGCGTAGGGATGGCGGATCGGCTGATGGCGGAGATCGATGCGCTGGTCCCGGCGTGGCCGATGGAGTGAGAAGTTTCAGAAAAATCAGTTGTTGTTGAAGTCGGTGATTTAAACAGGAGTGGTGACAAAATGCAAAATTTATACTGGAAATCCATCGGTGTGACCCGCAATTTATTGCCGAAACCCTTTCCAAGCGAGTCGGATTTTGAAAAATACGTTTTTACAAATCAGGATTTACTTGGCGATATCGTTATTCTCTACCGCCAGATAAAAACAGGCGCTAAACAGGGGATCCCGGATATGCTTGGCGTGGATGCGGATGCCCGCATTTGCATTATCGAGATGAAAAACGTAAACGTCGGCGAGGAAATTCTTCCCCAGGTATTGGGTTACGCCATGTGGGCCGAAAACAATCCGGATTCGATTAAAGCGATTTGGCTTGAATCCAAAAATCGGCCAGATGACATTCAAATAGATTGGGATTCCCTCACAATCCGGATTATTGTCGTAGCTCCTTCGTATCGGGCAAATGTTTTGAAAATGGCTTCAAAAATAAACTATCCGGTAGACCTGGTACAGGTTCAACGGTTTAACTTTGAGGAGGAGGAATTTGTTCTTGTTGAAACATTGGAGGATTCACCCGTGGGGAAAATTACTGTGACAAAGGTTTTGGAAGATTGGTCATGGGATTATTATGAAAAGAATCACGGGATAGAACCTACGCGTGAGTTTCGGCAAACTGTTGAACAACTGGATGGTTTTGTGAAGAAGCAAGGTTGGGACCTTCCATATAACCATAATAAATATTACACCGGCTTTAAATTAGGAAATAAAGTGGTGTTTGATGTTGCCTGGGAGAGTGGAAGAACCTGGTCAATTCATATGAAATTGCCGCCAGAAATCGCAGAGAAATTTCAGGGAACGACCTGGAAATTCTATAAATACGATGCAACATTCAAGAATTCGCATTTCCGTTTGATTTCAGGAAAAAAAATCGATATCACTGAGTTATCGGAAATGCTCAAATTAGCATACCGGAATGTTTCTGGGATACGGTAAAAGCTTGGTTGTGGAAAGTCGACGCAGGATTTCACCAAAAATAGTGTAGGCTGTTCAGCCGTGACCCAACCCCACCATCGCCGATCCATACGCCTGCCCGGCTACGATTACGCCACGGCGGGGATGTATTTCATCACCATTTGCACGCAGGGGCGGGAATGCCTGTTTGGGGAAATCATGAACGGCCAAATGCAATTGTCCGATATTGGAGCTATTGCTCAACAACAATTGGATCAAATCCCGGCCCGATTCGTAAACGTCGAATTGGGGCCGTTCGTCATCATGCCCAATCACATACACATTATCCTCATCATCACCGCCCCCGCCCCAGGGCAACCGCAAGGGTTGCCCCTACGGAAAACGGTTGGCGATATTGTTGGCGCGTATAAATCATTGGTTTCCAACGAATGCTTGAAAATT
>DAOUGX010000237.1:0-3254 GCA_034428855.1 Anaerolineaceae bacterium
ACAAATGACCGAAAGTTGACATTAATTAATATTTAATGTATTATATTTCTTAAAGTAAATAAAATTTATTACATTAAGAAAAATTATCATGAACTTTCGAGAATTTGAAAAAAGCATTGACAGTATTCCCTTTTTTAATCTGAACGATATTCGCAAGATCGATCCAGGTTTCCATCGGCAGCAATTAAATTATTGGCGAAATCAAAGATTAATTAGACCCTTAGTGGGTGGTTATTATATACTTGAAAAAGAAAATATTGATGAGTCTATGCTATTAATGATAGCAAACAAGCTCTACGAGCCATCATATGTCAGTCTGGAATCTGCTTTGGCGTATTATCATATTATTCCAGAAACAGTTTTTGGGGTTACAAGTGTCAGTTCGAGGAAAACAACTAAATTTGAAAGTGAATTAGGTATTTTTCGTTATAAGAGCATTCATTCCAAATTATTTTTTGGATATGAGGTTATAAATACAGAAGGTAAATTAAAATACAAAATGGCGTCCTTAGAAAAAGCAATTTTGGATTATTTATACCTCCATGCAGAAATAAATTCGATTGAAAATTTTGAAATGTTAAGATGGAATATCGAACAATTAGAACCAATTATAAACGTTAAAAAGCTTGAAAATTTCCTACTCTTATTTGATAAAATCACTTTAAAAAAGCGAGCTCATTTACTCATGGAGTATATTCATGCTTGATTTACAACAAATTCTTGACCAGTATCCAAACCAATTGCATGGTTATAAGAGAGCCCTCCTCCGTGAATACTTGCAAATTAAGATACTGCAGGCAATATTTGAGAGTAATTATGCTAGTAAATTATCCTTTTTGGGTGGAACAGCCTTAAGAATAATTCATGGAAATAATAGATTCTCAGAGGACATTGATTTAGATAATTTTGATTTAGACTTTGGTAATTTTTCAATTTTAATGATAAAGGTGAAGAAATTTTTAGAATATGAAGGTTATCTTGTGCAAATCAATAATGTATCCAGAAATGCTTATCATTGTTATATCCGATTTCCAGAATTGTTATTTCAACAAGGAATTTCACCTCACCATCAGGAGAAAATACTGATTCAGGTAGATACTATTTCTCAGGGATTTGATTATCATCCAGAAAATAAAATACTAAATAAGTTTGATGTTTTTACTGAGATAAGAGTTACACCATTAAATTTACTACTTTCCCAAAAAATTTACACTGCAATCAATCGTAAACGTGCCAAAGGAAGAGATTTCTATGATATCTCATTTTTGCTCAGCAAAACAAAACCAAACTTTAGTTTTCTTCATCAAAAAATGGGAATTGATACCCCTGGAAACTTAAGAGAATATTTTCTTAATAGAATAACGGATTACAACTTCAACGAGCTTTCTGAGGATGTGGCTCCTTTTTTGATAAACAAAGACCAGATAAATCGGGTTTTAAAATTCAGAGAATTTTGGAGTCAGGTTGATTTGGATTAATGGATTACTATTTTAAGGGTTTATGAAGTATTGAAATTTAATAATTTCCTACTTAACTTATTTGAACCTCAAAAAAAGTAACCAACATGTCGATCTCGTGTTAATAAACGTGTCAAAAAACAATTAAGGATAAATTATGAATCAAACCATTTCATTTCGCAGCAATCAGAATCAAGAGGCTCCTTTAGGTCAAATATCCTGGCATGGGAATCAGGAAGAGTTACACGACGAGCACGATCAAATCAAAAAAATTCTTAACAACCTGGAACAACCCATTTGGGCAGTGAAAGAAGGCGATAAATATTATCTGACCAATCAGGATGGGTTTCCACTTTCCAGTGCAATTACTTCTACAAAGTATAACAGGCTTGCCTATGTCCCGGCGATGCCATTGGAGGCCTTTGGGGATCCAACTTTTATGCAGACCTATGGCACCCGGTATGCGTATTATGTTGGGGCGATGGCAAATGGGATCGCTTCAGTGGATATGCTGGTTGCTCTGGGAAAAGCTGGTTTTATGGGTTCCTTTGGGTCAGCCGGGTTACCACCTGCCAGAATCGAAGCCGCAATACATGCCATACAGCAAGCATTACCACAAGGTCCGTATGCAATTAATCTGATTTATAGTCCCAATGAACCCAATCTGGAAAGACATCTCGCTGAAATGTACCTGAAATACAATGTAACGGTCATCGAAGCATCGGCTTATATGGATTTGACCTATGCTCTTGCCCATTTTCGTGTAGCCGGACTTTCACGCAACAGTGATGGCAGTATTCAGATTGGTAATCGGATCATCGCTAAGATTTCCCGAAAAGAAGTAGCCAGAAAGTTCATGCTGCCTGCACCTGAGGATTTACTCAGGCAATTATTGGCCGATGGGAAAATATCAGCTGAACAAGCTGAATTGGCCCGTATGGTGCCGATGGCGGATGATATTACTGTCGAAGCGGATTCTGGTGGCCACACAGACAATCGCCCTCTGGTTGGGTTAATTCCCACCATGCTGGCTGTCCGGGATGAAATTCAGGTTCAGATGCAATATCCTCAACCCATCCGGGTTGGTGCTGGGGGAGGTATCAGCACACCGGCATCCGCACTGGCTGCCTTTATGATGGGTGCAGCTTACGTGGTGACAGGATCGGTCAATCAGGCGTGTGTAGAATCGGGCGTATCTCAGCACACCCGTACACTTTTAGCCCAGGCTGATATGGCAGATGTCATCATGGCACCCGCAGCAGATATGTTTGAGATGGGTGTACGGGTGCAGGTGTTAAAGCGCGGATCGATGTTTGCGATGCGTGCATCACGCTTATATGAGTTATATAACCGTTATAACGCTGTGGAGGAGATTCCTTCCGCTGATCGTGAAAAAATTGAAAAAACAATTTTCAAACGTAGCTTGGAGGAAATCTGGGAAGAAACGCAAGCCTTTTTCAAGGAGCGAGACCAAAAAAATCTGGAACGTGCTTACTCTGATCCACATCATAAGATGGCTTTAATCTTCCGCTGGTATTTGGGCCTGTCTTCACGCTGGTCTGTGGTGGGCGAACCTGGTCGTGAGATGGATTATCAAATCTGGTGTGGTCCGGCTATGGGGGTGTTTAATCAATGGGTGAAAGGTAGCGTACTGGAACCTGTTGAAAACCGGAAAGTAGTTGATGTAGCCTTTGAGATCCTAGGTGGTGCTGCTTATTTAGCTCGCGTTCGCAGTCTGGCTAACCAGGGTGTGACCCTGGCAAGTGATTTGCAGCAATATTATCCCCCGAAAATGAT
>DAOUGX010000238.1:0-2911 GCA_034428855.1 Anaerolineaceae bacterium
TTGATAGGATTTTTTTTGCTGAGGACACCGAGTTCCGTTGCCCAGGTATCTGCGTTGACCGCTGCCATTGCACCACAGAATGCCAACCATGGCCAGGTGCTCTCGGAAAAGATGGCATTCAATACCACAAAAATTCCGGCAATCCCTCCATTCGCCCAAACCTGCCAGGCGTCGCGTTTAGACCCTTTTGAAAATTTTTCAATCAAATCCAGTTTTCTGCGTTTAAATACTTTGGATAGAACGCTGGAGGAAATAAAAAAGCCCATTAATACGACAGCCCAAGAAAATCCCCCCAATCCGAATACAACTGTTCCTAATATACAGGCCGCCAAGGCGCCACTTTTTGCTAAAAATCCTAATTTAAATGACAGGAATGCAATAACGATGGCCAGTAAAAAGCCTGATAGTAATTGAAGAAAATTAATATCCATGATTATTCTTAAGCATATACAGACAAAATGATGATGGAGACAAGTAGCAGGCTGGGGGTAATCACACCACCTACCCAAAATAAATAAGAAATCTGAAAATACTCTACACGACGGAAAAAAAACAAACCAAGAATGAGATTAACCACCATGACAAACAATCCTAAAATGGGTATCAATAACAATTGCTGAGAAGCTACCAAATCCAGAGGGAGTCCTTGGGGTGAAAATCCTAATGGTAATTGCTGATGATTGGTGATGATGAGACCACTCACTAACCATAGAAGCAGCGTTAAACCAATGTTGAGTGGAACCAGATATTTTGCATATTTATCTTTGAGTACCTGCTGAACAAAAGCTGCTGGTCGGTTGGATTGTGATTCAATCGGAAAGAGGCTACCCATTTCAAATGTACGCTGAAAAGCCATTTCAAAATCACGCGGGTTTTGCGGTGAGATCACATAAACTTTAGATCGAGTTGCAACCAGGACCAATTTGTTAATATCTGATGCTAAAAATTCAATATCGCCAAGAGTTTCAGAATGTTTCTCTCCGAGAATTGCTCCCACCCACGCCAAAACTGGGATTTGGATAGCGTATCCCGATTCATTTGCGCGCCGCACCCACTCAATATCAGATAAAGGAATATCTTCGGTCCGTAAACCCCAGCGTAAACGTAACCCATCCCGCTCAAGTATGTAACGTGCGCTGATCAATGCATATCCCCGATACAGAATAAAAGGAATGAGGACTGTTAATATAACGATTAAGATCATGATAACCACAAATATGCTGCCTTCTGCCCATTGAGTGGCCGCCCATAATGCTACAAACATTATCACAGCCAGGATCAATAGCAGGAATCCGTGCAAAATAATGCCTTGTTTTCGCTCCGGTATAAAGTATTGTGGTTCCTGATTCATAGTCCTTATTTTACTTCTACGGTAATAATCGCATCACTGCCATCACGATTGACGCCAGATAACATGATCGTTATAGTTTCTTCTGCTTTTTCATAGGTAAGCACGATAAATTCTTCATAAACGGTTTCATCTACTAATTGATAACCCATCGGAAGCATGGTACTTCGATAATAATCTGCCAGGATGTTCAGATCATCTGATGAATTGAAACTCAGCATGGATCCCAACCTGGATACATCCTGTGCATTCTCCGGGACAGGAATGTCTTTGATTCCACCTTCTGCTGCCACCTGACAGGCGACCGGAAGGGGAATGTCAACGATAGCGTTTACATCTGATAAATCAAATTCCCAATTAACCGTTCCATCCACACGAGTATTTTCTATTTCCGAATAAGCTTCCCCGTCGGCGCTCCCATAAAACCTGACGATAAAACCATCTTTTTGAGCGAACCATATATCTCCTTTGACATCGTTCAACATCGAATTCACCATGCTGACATTCAACACCTGATAATGGTCAGCAACCGTACCGTTGATGTTGACCCCTCGCTCCACCAATTTTCCCAATTCCAGGTTGCTAAAAATAGCCGATAAACCCAGGTATGTATCCATTTGATCCGGGTTTTCTGAATAGGCTGTACAGGCTGAGGATTCATCCAGAATGTAAAAATCATTACCAAACCGATATACATCGAAAAATTGAAGAGGTTTAACATCAGAGGCAGATTCCATGCGCATGTGAGTAATTTGTATTGCTTGCATGATCTCCTGCTCATTCTTTACGGTTATATTGATCTCATTCCCTTGTTCATCTTCGCCAACAAAAGTTTGAACGAACCGGAATCGGTAACTTTCCAGTTCTGACAATCCATACTCAATAACGTCTGGATGTGGTGATTCAATATTTCCTTCTCCTACTTCGTTATTAAGATTCTCGACTTCATCTACCACCAGTGTAGCTATCGAACCAGGATCAGAAAACAATTCACCCACATCTTCTGGCAAACGATCAATGAATGAATTGCGAAATTCTGAAGAACAAGCGAAACCAGACAGCCCCAGAACCAGTAGTGCGCTGATAATTTTTACTTTTTTCATTCGATATCCTTTCAAAAATGGATCCGAACCAAATTTTGATCCGAAGTATTGATCCTTCCAAAATTCTCAAATTAAAAAGATGGCCTTGCCTTATCCCTCATCTGAATCGGTGGATGGTTTCTCTTCTTCGGTCAATGATAATTCCACCCGTTCTTCCATGCGTACCTGTCCGCGTAAGAAAGCACCTTCTTCGGTTGAGAATGCAACGGTTGTTACGTCTCCCCAAACCCGACCAGTGCTCCGGATTTCTAATTTTTCTGCGATAATGTTCCCTTTAACTGCACCAGCAACAATAACCGAATTGGCCTGTACCTGTTCACAACTAACACGACCCGTTTGTCCGATAACCACCAATCCTCGAATATTAATTTCGCCTTCAAACGCTCCTTCAATCCTGACCCCACCACTTCCACGTAAATCACCTTTCCAATTGATGCCAGGACCTAATACAGATGTGACT
>DAOUGX010000239.1:0-2380 GCA_034428855.1 Anaerolineaceae bacterium
TCGGCTGGATCAGAAACCAGCGTATTGATAACCTCCAGATGTTGCCTCTCGATTTGGGTGATGATTTCACGGGCAGCTGCGCCATCATTTTCCGCTGCCAGCCGGGCACTCTGAATCAACTTATCGGTGATGCCACTCATGGCTGAAACTACCACCACCAGGTTGTCCCAGTCAGATTTGTGATTTTTAATAATTTGGGCAGTTTGCTGGATAGCTACAGGACTGCCAACTGAGGTGCCACCAAATTTCATCACCAATGTGCTCATAGGTTCTCCAAAGAATTCGCGACCTTGTATGTGATCTGATTTTTTTGATTTGCTGTTTGCTTTTCAGCAGGATTATGGAGATTATACGCGTATGCATAAGGCTGGTCAACCAGCCATTCCTTAATTTTGATTTTCACCAGGAAAATTATGGCTATAATTTCTATATCCATCAAAGCAAACAGGAGCACAGAATGACCATAATCGAAAAATCCAAAGCTTTTCTACAATTAATCCGCCCGGAGTTGCCCATCTCTGCAGGCATCTGTGTGATTGTCGGTCAGACAATTGCATCAGGAAAATTACCAGCTCTGCAGGCAATGGCTTTGGGTTTTGCATTGGGCTTTTTCCTCTCCAGTTCGGCCATGATTTTTAATGATCTCTTTGATGTGGAAGTGGACCGTATAAACACGCCGGGAAAACCCATTCCTTCCGGAAGAATCACTAAAAGGGAAGCAATCTGGTTGGGTATCCTGACAGCCATTGTTGCCCTGGGAGTTTCCCTGATCATGCATCCGGTTTTATGGGTTTTAAGTCTGTTGATGTGGGGATTGGGCTTTCTTTATAACTGGAAAGCGAAAGCATCCGGATTGATGGGTAATCTGATTGTCAGTCTGAATGTAGGTATGACGATTATCTTTGGAGCAATCAGTGTCCGGCAGATTAATAATTCATTGGTCTGGATTTTTGCTGCCATCGCTTTTTTCTTCGATCTGGCAGAAGAAATCGCAGGCGATGCAATGGATATGGAAGGGGACAAACAGAGGGACTCGCGCTCATTGGCAATCCTTTATGGAAAAAAAACCGCATTGCGTGTGAGCAGTATTTTATTTGGAATCGTTATCTTGCTTTCCTTTGTGCCGGTTCTAATCGGGGAGACCAGCCTGGCGTATCTACTGCCCATTGGATTGATGGATATTCTGATAATCTTCTTCACCCTTCGCCTGTCGAAAAGCACAAACCACGATGAAGGTCATCGGGCAATGCGTGGCTTATATCTCAGCGCCACCCTGGGATTAATTGCGTTTATATTGAGCCGATTTGTTTAATTTAATTAGAAATCCCCAACAGTGATATTCTGAAATCAGCACAAAATGCTATAATATAGTATGACCGTATGACTTTTGGAGGTCCAAATGATTACCACTGTTAGAGTTCAGGAAAAAGGACAGGTTACTATTCCACGTGAAATTCGACGTAAATTGAAGCTGAAGAAAGGTGATTTGGTTACTTTCATTAGTACCGAGAATGGTATTGTTATAAAAACTCTCAATTCTGCAGCAGAAGATTTACTCGCTGTTCTTGAAAAGAGCTTAAAAACCAGAGAAATAGAAATTGAACAGGTTTTGACACGATCAAGGTCTGCCAATGCTGACCAGATAGTTAAAGAGTTTAAGCTTAGTTTAGATGAACGCAATCTCCTTTATCAAGCACTCCAACTTAAAGCTCAATCAGCAGTGGAATCAATTCGATTAATTGCTGAATCAAAAACTTCTTATGCAGTAACCGATGATGAGATCAATACTGAAGTTAATGAAGTGAGAAATCAAAGCTGAATGCAAGTAGTCATTGATACAAATGTGCTTGTTTCCGGGCTACTTAACCGTAACAGTAAACCGGGATTAATTATTGATTCAATATTAAAAGGAAATCTCCAATTAGTAATCGATAAGAGGGTTTTTAAAGAATTTCACGATGTACTTCATCGTCCAAAATTTATGATCCCAAAGGATTTGATTGAATCAACATTAAATTTCATAGCTTTTTCTTCTATTTGGGTGGAGTGTAAAACAATCGATTTTTCAAAACATGAAATTATTGATAAAGGTGATTTGCCTTTCGCGGAATTGGTAATTAATCAATCTGCTATGTTAATTACAGGTAACACAAAACATTTCTTATTTTTAAAGTCTTTTGGTGTTAAAGTATTGCTTCCAGGGGAAGTATTGCTGATGTTTCCTGATTTGTTTTAACCGATCCGCAAACGCATAAATTGTATTTATCTTTCATGCTATTAATAATTGATATAAATGTTGTTATAATACGACATAATTTATCAAGTCAGTCATGTTACAGCAGGAGAAAAAATGGACACGTCCCTTTGGATTGTATTTTTT
>DAOUGX010000240.1:0-7166 GCA_034428855.1 Anaerolineaceae bacterium
AATATTATCGGGGTCTTTTAATAAAGTGCCTTTGGGGAAAAGAATCGCACAATAATCTTTGAATCCATGCATCAAAACGATGTTTTTCTTCTCAAATGTATAACAGGGAACACCCCATTTCAATTCTTCGGTCAGATTGCAATCCAGAATGATCTCTCTTAATTTCTTAAATTCTTCCGTCCATTTTTTTTCCCTGCTCAGGAATGCATCAACTTTCGGATTTTTTGTATTCAATCTTTTGCCTCCTATAAATAATTCATCTTACCAATTTTATGAATTCCAGTATCCGTTCCAATAAAAGACTGGTCGTAACTGCATCAAAGGAAGGAAGAGAACTGTCAGCAAAGTAGTGTTGATCTCCATGATAAAGGAACAATTCTGCATATTCAGTAACTTCCACAATTTCCCGAGCTGCGTCAATGTCACCTTCACCGACAAAATATGGATCCGCACCCCATCCTCGATTGAATTGAATGTTCGTCCTTCAAATAAGTCTGGGGTGTGGACAATATTTCCGGCTTTTCTCAACTTGTCTGCAAACTCTATAACTCCCGGTGTTAATCCCTGTGCAAGATGGAATAATAAAATTTCAGCTTCGCCCATGATCTCTCCCTGATTAAATGAAGAATTACTGATATTTAATCAGGATAATTTTTCAACAATTTTTGCAATTCGTCGTTCTCGGGTCTCCGGCGATTTTGCAGTTTCCACCTGGCGGACGTACTCTTTTTTCATGGATGGAGCAGATTTATTAAAAGCATCGAGTACACGTGCTTCGGTTAATGAAGCTTCCAAGTCTTTTGGAATATCTACCGATCGTGGATCAAGATCCAACGCCAATTTGACCTCCACTTCATCTCCACCTTGAATCCCTGATACTGCCCGGTGATCTGAACTGAAACTAATCATGAATTTTCCATCCATAGTGGCAATCGCACTACGGTAACTGTACTCATTCACTGTCACTTTCACGAGCGGTCGTTTTCCTCCACCCAACTTCTCGATGACTTCATCAGGGACGTGGATGCCAGTATTATTTCCGAATTGTAAAATGGTGGTATGAAAAGTAATATGTGTGGGTTTTTTAACACCCACAGGAAAATTCTCAATACTCATATTTTTCTCCAGTAGATTCACATAAAATAAATCATATTAATTATGGTATTAAATTATCACAATGAGGGTAGATTTATAAGGCTTAAACCCAAATACATTGTACGTAAGAACGAATGATGGATTACCAGTTATACCGACCTCTCCCAGAAAATTTATTAGTCGTTTCTATATATTTATTGAAATAGAAAAGGTAGTATTGAATAACCTGTCCAAAAAATAGGAATCAGATTCAGTAGAAAATGAGGGATGAAGGTAAAAATCATATGATTGGTTTTCCGCCAAACCACCAGATGCAGAAATCCCGAAGCACTGGTCATTATGACAAATATTACACCGAACACCTGATGGGAATCTACAGTGGTTAGGAATTTAGCCCAATACATGGTGTGGATCATGCCGACAAATGCTGAAAATAATAATAATCCACCCAAACGATAACCTGATTTTGGTTTGGAAGGGAATAAATCCCAGGCTTCAAAAATGTAAATCCACAATAATTGCTCACTCGCTGCATTCAAAGGTGCCCAGATCAATGCTGTTATCAAAATTCCGAAAAATTCGTTGTTTGGAAAAGTATTTCTGGCCAGGTAGGCAAAAACCAGACTGATAATTATCACACCAACATTTAGATAAAAGAATCCAGTGATTTTTTTAGGTAAAGGGTTAAAATACCCGGTAGATGCACGACGCCACTTAACCAGAAACCATGCGAGTCCATAATACAAAACCATTGGGAGAAATGCTCCAATTGCAACATTCAACAAACCGGTTAATATTGGGAACATTAGGCTGATAACGGTTGCAAATACGAGATCAAGTTTTAGTGGTTGCCAATGAGTTTTTGAGTGGTTAATCTGTATTGAATCCATACCATTACCCTTCTTCTTTCGACTTAATGGTGATTAGTTGTCTTTTGGAAATGAAAAATGCATCTGGACAATGACCCAACGATCATCCCTTTTTTCCAATATACCTGTCCAGCGGCAGTTATCCCAGCCGATTTTTTGTCCATTCCATTCAGCATGATCATCCAGCATACAGGAATACCAGGCAACGTTTCCATGCATTGAATAGTTTATACGCATGTCTCGGATGGCATAATCAGTTGCCTTAAAGGCATCCTTCATCCAGCTGCTTTCTCCCAGCTGTTTAAAAGCATCAAACCCGATAATCGTACTGCGTGAATCCGGATGGTAAATGAAGAAATTCTCATCATTGGCCATAATGGAGAAAAGCCGATTGATATCTTTGGTTAATGCCCAACCGATCGCATCATGAATGCAATGTTCAACTTCTTTTTGGTCTTTTTCGGATACCATTAGATTCTCCTTCAAATCCTCTCATTTTTATCAAGATGATAATTTTTGTCCTTAGGAGGTTTCCTTTTAATTAAAATTAATTCAAATATATCCAGAATATCCTGATGAGCTGTAATCGGATCAGATACCCGAAAATACATCCAGCAACCATCATGAAATCTGGGAGTGTCAACCAACGCTTTCTGTACCAATAATCCATAGGTTTCTTTTTGTTCCATTGCCTTTGCCAGTTCTTCTTTCCCGAGAATCACCAGAGCGGTAAAGGAACCATGTTCCGGATACATCTCACTTAATGGGCGTTTTGAAATGCGATATTGCAGATTCCAGCCGTACTTTTTTCCGCCGTCATTGAGGATTGATTCAATCCGATAAGTTTCCTCCAGGAAACGACGTAAAGTCATCCATTCGACAGCAATCGGTTGACCGATCCAATCTGCCATATCCTCAAAAGTTGGTTGTTTTGTTTTATCCAGCATCCTTTCGTACATTAAAACCTCCTACCTGATTGCTTGTTATTCTTCAGGTGATCTTTTCAAAAAAATTATGCCCTGCCAGGATGCCCAGACGACACCCAATAGAATCGCAGCTCCTTCAAGGATGGGAATCGCAAAAACAAATATGGATGCAATCCCACCACAAAAACAAAGGAGGCACATACCTGGTGGAAGCTGTTTGGTTGTCCACCCTGCTGAACCTACCAGGATTTGTGCCCAACCCCAAAAATGCCATCCTGCCGAGATTACACCCTGTATCATAGTTTCCCAAATCGTCAAGACGATGGTCGACTCCTGCAACTGCAAATCGAGGTGAGCGAGATGATACCCTCGGTTGGATGCCCTTAAACAAGCTACCAATACCATCATACCAGCAGAAACAAATGTTGCAATTAATGCGAGAGACATTCGCCTGGAAGGAATAGTACCAAATCTTTCCCGCATTGTGAAAATCACCAACACCAGACTGAATCCCCATACCGGACCAAAGAGGAAATCAGCCAGTGAATAAACAAATGGTCCAAATGAATCTTCCAGGTTTCCGGTGAGATAGATCCAATTGGGAATGAGTAATGCGATAACCAGTAAAAAGGAGGAAATTGCACCTAAAACACTCAATTTATTCCCATGTTTATCATTGTGCAAATTGGTTTCTGAAAGATTGTCACTGCCTTCTACCATTTATACCTCACCTCTCATTATCCCTTACTTTTTATTCATCAAACCCGAGGCAACCAATCAGGTACATGGTTACGAAACCAGATAACTTCGTATAGACAGGCGATTAACTGAATGACAATCGAAGATTATGCCATTCGAGATTGAACAAATAGGATTGAGTAAAGGGCACCATAATGGCTTCGATTTCTTTTGTTGACCGCATGGTTTATATTTTAATTCCATGATAATTACCTGATGGCTGATCTATGAATGATCATAGCATGGAATCGATTCTGGTGATTTAGATTTTACTTTTTTTTTACTGTACTGCTTTAATGATCAATTCCGCAATTTGTTTCTCAACTGTGGGAGTTAAATCGGTTAGTGCATAAGCTGTCGGCCAGAAAGTGCCATCGTCAAGATGAGCGAGATCGTTAAATCCCAAAGTGCAGTAACGGGTTTTGAATTTATCTGCACTCTGAAAAAAGAAGACCACTTTGTCATCTTTGGCATAAGCTGGCATACCATACCAGGTTCTTGGGAAAAGTTCAGGTGCATTGGCCTGGACAATCGCGTGCAGACGTTCCGCTATCCGGAGATCCGGTTCAGCCATTTCAGCAATCTTTTCCAATACGGCTTTTTCACCTGCTTCGCGGTTTTTACTTCCTTTGGCAGCTGCTCTTAATTCTTGCGCTCGTTCCTTCATCGCAGCGCGTTCTTCAGCGGAAAAACCATCCGTTCTTTTTTTGGATAGTGATTTTTTAGATTTATCTATAAGTGATTTATTTTCCATTACAGGTATCTCCTTTTATGGGTAAGTGTTTTAGACTGTAAACTTACTACCTACAAACCCATTATAGGGAATTAATATAGGATAAACAAGAGTAATAATGTCGGAAAATTGAATAAATAATGATTGGATTATCAGGTCGCTTTTAGATTATTAATTTGTTTTTCCATCACCACCAGTAAAACAATAAAACTTACCAGCATTAAACCCAAACCACCAATGAACAACCAACTCCCAAAATTCTCTGGATCGAAATCGCTCCATGAACGAATTGCAGCAATCAGAATGAATAGTATTGAAAAAGTCTGGGATTGAAGAATGAGTTTTGCCGCACTCCAGCGTTTATCAAAGGCAATCCCCAGACCAACCAAACCTGGTAAGGAGAACATCGCTCCCACAACACGAGCTGTTAATGGAGTTAATGTCCACGGCCAAAGGTCAAGCATAATTCCTGGTTGAATGAACAAAAATAGACTGATAATCAGTGTGACAGCACCGATGAACCCAATAATTAATCGCACGGTGGATGGGATGATAATATCATGATCCTCCGATTTTCCAGTATCTTGATTGCGATTACGTAGCCATACCGTTAAGACGATAAATGGGGTGGTGAAATACAAGCCTGCCCAGGCAAAAAATGAAATATGACCAGCATTAAATTTATCCCAATGAAGGATGGTGGCTATACCTAAAAGTGATGCAAAAGATAACACGGGTAGGAAGCCAACCTTGATTCTATGCCATTGCTTTAATCTCAAAACTCCAGCAAAGAAGACGATTCCTCCAGCATATGCGGCAGCCAACATCATGGCAGACATAGAAGGTTGAATTTTCCAGGCGAATAATCTTTCAGTCTGCCCGGGAAAAAAGAATAAGATAATAAATGCAACCACAAGAAATGGAATCACCAAAGCCGCAACCCAGCGTGTTTCAGATAATATTTTGTTGTCAACGACAGTTCTCATCACAGTTTGTTCCTTCGTTTCAGATAGATAGATAACACTAAACATGAATTATAGGGAAAATTGAACCACTGTGATCTGGCTGTATAATGCGAAATGAGGTGAGGAATTATTTATCTTGATACAGCGAAAATTAAGAAAAGCAATTCCCAGGAAAAATCAACCCTGGCCTCTCGCGCTGGCTACCCAATCCATACCAGCAACATCATGCTGGCCAAGAACCAGACTCAACTGTGCTGCATGTTCCTGAACATGACGCATACTGTACAATTGAAGCTCCAGGAAATTTGGTTCCATCCAATCGAACACGCACTTTTGTTTAGCTTTCTCTTCTGTCAATCCTTTAAGGGTTGCATGGCATTTATCGCGACAGACACGTAGATAGGAAGTGATTTGTTCCTTGGTGTATGGTTGTTCCGGAAGCTTTCCACGTATGAAGGGAGGAGGTGGCTGAAAACCCTCCCTGGTGCCTGTCAAGAATAGGTCGAGCCAAAAAAGTGAGTGGTAGGCAATAAACCAGAATTGTCCATAGCGCTCATCTTCCGGATCTTTCCACATTTGAACTGTCCAGAGATGATCAGGACATAAATTAATGGCATCGCTCAGTGTATCGATTGCAGCACCAAATTGCTTCCAAATGCTTTCTCTGAAATCGTTCTTCATTTGTTTCCTTCCGAAATTGTTTTTTCAGTTATATGATTGTAAATTATCATAATCAATCAATTTCTAATGTGTTATTCCATTATGGGAACCATTAATTCAACAAAAAATGGATTACCGTGTTCCATATCTAAGATAAACTGTACCATTGTTAAAACTTTTTTCCTCCAAAAGCTCGAGCTGCAATCGTACGTTTTCAGGCAATGCTGGTTTTCCCCCTCCCACAAGAATCGGGATCAGGAATAAATGGCATTCGTCTATCAACCCTGCCCGGAAGGCTTGAGCTGCGAGCTCAGGTCCACCGATGAGGATGTCATGTTCACTTTTAGCTTTAAGTTGTCGAATTACTTCCGGATCGAAGGATTGTCTGAGCTGTGTCTTACGGGTCGATATTTTCTCCAATGTGGTTGAATAAACAATTTTGTTGGCTGCTTGCCAGACCTCAGCGAAGTCACGCATGGGAGCAGACGTGGCTGCCAGATGGGGGTCAGTCTCCCACACCATCATGGTTTCATACATTCGCCGTCCGAAGAGATGAGTATGCATTGACCGTATAAGATTAGTAACAAAAATAAACGCCTCCTGATCAGGATCCGTCCAGTCAAACTTCCCATCCTGGTCCTCACTGAATCCATCCAGTGATACATTTACCACGTAGATTAAGTTTCCCATTTATTTTCTCCAAAAAAATCGCAATTCTAATTTCTTTCACACCACATTCATTTTTTTCCATCCAGCTTCAATTTATTGGAAGCATCCCGATGGACTCCATGTGTGCTGACATGTTTATCCCCGATGTCTGCCCCATTCTTGATAATATAAACAATAGCCATCGCATGGCCACGACCCAGACCATAATCTTCCTTCAGCCAGGCAACGATCTCGCCAGCTTTTGTCTTTGGGTTGTCAAATCCCTTTTCTTTGGCCATCTCAATAAAATCATTTGGGGTTTTTCCGGTTTTTTCTTCTATATTATCCAGGTAAGCTTGAAATGACATGATTTACATCTCCTGCAATCGGATATAAATTATTAAAATCAGAACAATTAACCACTATTTTGAATTATGGTAGAGTGGTTCTGAATGATTGTGAAGAGTATATATTTAACTAATATGATTTACAATCTCCAAAATAATACATGCATATACAACTCTTTATCTTT
>DAOUGX010000241.1:0-1976 GCA_034428855.1 Anaerolineaceae bacterium
TAAAAAATAATCCCGGAATTATTAACAGGATCAGATATAAATAATTACCTAAACTCTTTAGGCCTGGGATAAAATTTGCGAACAAAGATTCATTATTATGTACCTGGTTGGTATGTTCTAGCGCTCCCATTAAATGTGTTTCTTCCAAACCAGAAAGGATTTGTATCCCTTTATACAAGTACCATGGACCAATGATAATGGCAACTAAAACAATCATCAATATGAGTTGTTTTTTATATTGGTTTAAATATGTTTTAAAGTCTTTTCTGAAAAAGAAAAAAATGGTCAATAATGAAAAACATGCTAAAACATAAAATCCTGGTTGTTTTGTTATGATGGAACCAGAGACAAAAATAAAGGATAAAAGTATGTAATGGGTCTTTCTTTCCAGGTTTTTTTCCCGAAAAGCGAAAAATAAATAGATCATTGCAAGCAGGACAAAAAAAGTCAAGGTAAAGTCAACATATCCAGCTGCAATGAATTCAGCTGAAAACTTCTTCATGAATAATCTGGTGACTTCAATTGATAAAAAGAAAGCAGGATTTTTTGTTTCAATCCCTAATCCAAATAAAAGAAGAAGAATTAAGAATGGGAACAATGGCATGATGGCTGTTGCGAAAAATTGAATTTTGGTCGAGCCCAAAATTTTATAAATCATAGCCCAATTTGCCGGAATTAATTGGGGATAGTCTTGCGTACGCAAAGGCATTCGATTGGATGCCCAATCCACTGCCCATCGATTCCACGAAACCACGGCATCCCAGGTGTTGAAAACTTCCCCCAGGTTGTATCGGAAAAACCGAAAAATCCACTCGATAGCAATTAAGCCAATAACCAGACTGAAAATCATGATTACATATCGGATGACTTTGATGATGATATTTTCATGCTCGCCGATTTCAGGGAATAAAGAACAAATTGAGGAAGAAATTGATTTCCAGGTGTTGGATAGAACCGATCCAAAATTTAAATTCAATAATTCATTTTGGTATAAAAAAATGATGACGAATAATTCAATAATAATGATTAAAAATAGCAACCATTGATAAAAAATGCCAATTGAGGTCAACAAAAAAACAATCAAAAAGTTGGATATTAAACTAAAACCAATAATACTTGCCAGTATAACAAAAAAATTTGTAGGTAATTTGAAAAATTTCTTGATTATTAGACCGGGGAAAAATAATACTTGTAATACACCTAAAATACCTAAAGAAAACATAGAATTCTCCAAATTTTTATCTTTCTACTAGTGTACCAGTAAAAAAAGGATCAAGAAAATGATTTTCAGTTTAATAAATAAGATTATTTAATTTGAGTTTCATGAACGATTGAATTTGAAAGATGATTCAATTTGCAATGAGTTAACCTTCCAGACCTTTTAATCATATGAGCTACTGATATAATATTATTTGTTTTGATGTCATTTTATTCTTTTGATCAGGTATATGAAAAATAAATCTACATTCCAATTTCATTGGTCGATAATTGTCTTATTAATTTTAATTATCTTGATTTTCTCTGCCTGTCAGGCTGCGCCAATGCCTTCGGTTGACAAGGCTGTGATGGATCAGGATGGTGCTACGGCAAAGACGATTGCTTCTCCGACCACAGAAACAGAGCAACTGGATGAATCTCCATTTCCTTCGGAGGCCACCAATAAACCTTCAGACCAATTGGTTTCTACAGTACCAACGGATATTCCTACCAGTCAGCCAACTTCGCGACCGACGCTGGGACCGGATGATTGGCAGACCTTCCCTGTTTTCCCCACTGAAATCAGTGATCGAGCCCGTGAAATTTACCAACTAGGTCTGGCAAAGGGTAACGATCCCACCCGTTTTTCCAAACTGGGCGATTGCCAGAATATCACTACCTATTTCCTGGCGATTTACGCGAATCCAGAGCTTTACACCCTGGGCGAACAATATGCTGATCTTCAGGAAACAATCGATTATTATGCAGGCTCCTGGGAC
>DAOUGX010000242.1:0-1936 GCA_034428855.1 Anaerolineaceae bacterium
GGAGAGTCTTTACAATATGCTGTTCAACAAGCTGCGAATGGAGACACATTCCGAAGTGTATACCCCATTATTTCGAGTGATGGTGAAATTGCTACCATGGATATTACGATTAAACCGATGCAGGACGATCTGGGAAACCCTGTTCTACTCATCATTGAAGCACGGGATATTACTGATCGTGTTAATGCGGAAGATCGTCTAAAACGGAATGAGGAAGAAATCCAACGTTTGTATCAGGCAGAGAAGAAAGCCCATATTCTTGCTGAAACGTTACGAAGTGCAGCATTGGATCTTTCCAGTTCCCTGATCAGCGGTACTGTGTATGAGTCCTTATTAAATAACATCTATAAGCTGGTGCCTTACACCAGTGCTCACCTCGGATTGCTGGAAGACGAAAACCACCTGATCGCCCGGATTGCTCATGGAGAGGATAATTGGCCAGAGGATAAAAAGTTTTTTGGAAAACGGTTTGACATTTTAAAAATCCCCGCTTTCCAGGCATTGTTCAGTCAAAACCAGGTGGTTTCTGTTCCTGATACAAGGTCACATACTCCATCGATATATTTTCCTGGGCATGATTTTGTTGGAAGTTGGATTGCGATTCCCCTCAAAGCGAGTGATCAAATCATTGGATTATGTTTATTGGAGCATGTTCAACCACATTTTTTCACGCCTGAGTTGATTGAATGGGCATCAGCAGTAGCCAGCCAGGCAGCGATTGCTATCCAGAATGCATGGCTCTTCGAACAAGTACGGGATGGCAGAGAACAATTGCAGGCACTCTCTCGCCAATTGGTTGAAGTGCAGGAGTCTGAACGTCAATATATCGCCCGTGAATTGCATGATGAAGCAGGACAAACCCTGGCTTCGATGATGGTTGGTTTGAAAGTTCTTGAAAATAAAAGCAATGATTCTCAGGCGGTGATTGCCCAAGCCAGGGAGTTGAAGAAAATCGCCGATACTGTTTTGGAGAATTTGCATAATTTGTCCATTTCACTCCGGCCAGCGACGTTAGATCATTTGGGGTTGATTCCTACGCTCAGGCAACATACTGAAATGATTCGTTCACAACATAACCTGGACATCCAATTTGAAGTATTGGGAACTATTGAACGGCTCCCCACCGAATATGAAACTGCCATTTATCGAATTGTTCAGGAAGCTTTAACCAATATTGTTCGGCATGCGGATGCTACCCATGCTGACGTATTATTGGAAAGAAAACAGGATTCTTTAATTGTAATTATTGAAGATGATGGGATCGGATTTGACCCGAAAAACAAAGCTACGAACCATCTTGGTTTGGTAGGCATGCAGGAACGTGCGACCATCTTAGGTGGAACCATCACCTTTGAGAGTTCACCAGATCGTGGATCGACTGTAAAATTGGAGGTGCCATGGGAATTCGAATTATAATTGCAGATGATCATCGAATCATGCGAGCTGGTTTGAGGTCTTTGTTAAGTGCTGATTCTGGGATGGAAGTCATTGGAGAAGCAACCACCAGCCAAGAAGCAATCGCCTTGGTGGATCAATTAAAACCTGATGTTCTGATATTGGATATAGGAATGCCGGGTAATGAAAAATTAGCGGCATTGAAGGAAATCAGCATAAATTATCCGAATGTTCGGATATTAATGTTGACAATGCACGAGGACAATGAACTTTTGCAGGAATGTCTGCGCTTAGGTGCCTCAGGATATATTATTAAACGGGCAGCAGAATCGGAATTGATTGATGCCATTTATGCTGTTCAACGTGGAATTATCTACGTGCATCCCACCCTGATTCATTCTCTGGTCGCTGCACCGGCGAAAAATAATAATCGCTCCAATAAAGTAGAAGAATTAACAGCCCGTGAAATTGAAGTATTGAAATTAATAGTTGAGGGACATACCAATCGACAAATATCAGATGCATTGAACATCAGTGTTCG
>DAOUGX010000243.1:0-4994 GCA_034428855.1 Anaerolineaceae bacterium
ATGCTGCTGCATCCAGCAATACATCCCACCCTTTGGCTTTGGCTTTGGCAATCCAATCAAGGGAATGTTGTACACCAGAAAAATTAGATTGTGCTGGATAAGCGAATAAATTATTATTCCCTGGTTCAACATTGCATAACTGACATTCCAACTCATCCTGATCCAGGTTAAGATCAGGTAATAATACTGGGATGTAACTAATGGCTGCTCCTTTAGCCCGGGCAAATTCACGAATTCCATTGACAGAATTATGATTATCATACGTTAACAAATAGCGACTCGCGCTGGTAAATGGATATGATTCCCCTATTAATTTCAGACTTCCACTGGCGTTAGGTGTGAAAATACAAACATATTCATTGGGATCAGCATTGAAAAAACTTAATATGAAAGCTCTTGTTTTTTCTATCAGCCTGGTCATCGAAATTGAGGTTGGGTTGGTTGAATGCGGATTACCAAAGACATTATTCATCAATAAATCATGATGTTTCTGAATCTGTGATTGGGCAAATAATCCAGCTCCAGTGAAATCCAGGTATACGTGGCCAAGTTGATCCAAGTTGGAATAATCTTCTTTCCGAATTTCGTCTACTTTGCAGGTTTCAAGAAAATTTGGGTATTTGGCTAAGAATGATAGCTTCTCTTCTTCCAGGGAGAGTATAAATTTATTATTACTGATGGAAAAGGATTGTGAATTTTCTGTTGTACTCATATTAACCTCAGTTGAATATCGCTCGATTTATTATAATCTTTGTTGGTTGTACAGTTTGATGATTTTGGATTTTCAAATTTCGGTGTTAAAATCACTGGGTGAATAATAATTCCTTATATCCATTAATTTTCGAACCCACCATAAAAAATTATGTGTGGGGTGGTCGAAGTTTTGCACATTTCGACTCCCACAATCCAGACCCGACCTTGCCCGTAGCTGAAATATGGGCTATTTACAATCTTAATCGGATTAAAAATGGGTACCTTTCAGGAAAAACACTTCAAGAAGTCGTAAAAAATTTTGGTAAAGCTCTGCTGGGAAACTTTTACAAATCAGCCATCTTTGAGGAATTCCCCCTCTTAATAAAACTGCTTGACAGTCAGCAATGGTTATCCGTACAGGTACATCCGAATGATTTTCAGGCACTTGAACTTGAAGGCTTTGGATTTAATGGAAAAACGGAGGGCTGGTATATTCTGGATGCAGACCCGAATGCTCAACTTATTGCAGGAATTAAACCGGGAACAAAATTAGAGAAATTAGCTGCAAGCATTCAAGATGGAACAATAAATTCATTATTACAATATCATTTCATTCAGAAAAATGATTACATTTTTATACCGGCTGGAACCATACATGCATTGGGACCTGGTGCTCGTGTGTATGAAATTCAACAAAATTCAGATGTTACCTACCGGGTATACGACTGGAACCGGCCATCTTCAGCGGGACGACCTTTACACATAGAAAAGTCAATTTCAGTGACAAATACTAATTCTCAGGTGCAACTTCAAAAATCACTGGATTTACCAAACCAAAATATCTTTTCTTGCGATTATTTTGGTTTGGATTTGTATGAAGTTTTGGATCATAAAATTGAATTGAACCCAAATCAAAATACGTTTCATGCGTTAACAGTCATTCACGGCAAAGCTGAATTTACAAGTCCAATCACAAATTTCTCTATAAACCAATTTGAAAGCGTCTTAATACCTGCTTCCTTCCCAGCTTATCAATTAACAGGCGATTTCAAAATACTCGTAGGTAGTTTGAACGAAAGATAAATTATGATGACAAATAAAAAACCAACCATTCTCGTCGCAGTTAGTGGCGGAGTTGATAGTTCAGTTGTTGCAGCCATGCTGGCAGAACAGGGATATCCCATTGTCGGGGTAATGATGCATTTATGGAGCGAAGCTGGAAAAGAATGTGAAAATAAATGTTGTACTCCCCAATCCATGGAAGAAGCACGTAAATCTGCTAACACCATCGGTTATCCTTTTCATGTGATTGACGCAGCAGAAATTTTCAGAAAACAAATCGTTCAATATTTTCTGGATGAATATGCCAGAGGTAAAACTCCTAATCCATGTGTGATATGTAATCGTGATATCAAGTGGGGTCTGCTGTTTGATAAACTTGACGAATTTGGAGCAGATTATTTGGCGACTGGTCATTATGTTCGTTTGGAAAATGCTGTAGACTCCAAAGCTCGGGTTTTTAGAGCCAAAGATACATTAAAAGACCAATCATATGTGATGTCCATGTTATCTCAAAAACAACTGAAAAAAACAATGTTTCCTTTAGGTAATTTACTAAAAACTGAAGTGCGTGAACTTGCTCGTCAGTATAAATTGCCAATGGCAGAGAAAAAAGATAGTCAGGATTTGTGTTTTGTTTCAGATGTTAATTACAAAGATTTTTTATTGAGGAACGCTCCGGATATTGCACAACCGGGAACCATTATGGATCGATATGGAAATCGCCTGGGTGAACATCAAGGGCTAGCATTTTATACTATTGGCCAAAGAAAAGGAATAGGAATTGCTGCTCCAGAACCATTGTATGTACTAGAAAAAAATGCACATGATAATATACTGGTCGTTGGGACTGTAGATGATCTCAACCAAAAATTGATTTTCGTAAAAAACGCCAATTGGGTGAGTGGAGAAACACCGGGTTCCAGTTTTGCAGCACAGGTAAAAATTCGTTACAAAGCTGATTTTCAAAATGGCATTGTGACACCTTTAGCGGATCAAAAAGTCCAAATTGAACTGGAAAACGCCGTTCGGGACGCTACTCCCGGTCAGTTTGCTGTTTTCTATCGAGGTGATGAATTATTAGGTGGTGGAGAAATCGAAAAATCATTTTGATTCTTTTGACCTCCGTTAAAAACAGAAACCATCCTGAATAAATTCAGTCGGATGGTTTTTTTATCCTTTTACAATCGAATAGATTATATTTACTTATTATTTATAATTATGGTATATTATATCGAATTTAATTTAACACGGAGACGAACATGACTCAATCCTCAAATAATACACATTCAGGCATACCGATGCCTATTGTAACACTCAACCGAATGGTGCTCACTTTTGGTATCTTATTAGCTCTATTAACCCAACAATCCTGGATTACGACTCTTCTGTTCCTGGTTTTGTTACCAACTGTTTTGTTAGGAAAAAGATTCAGCTTGATTTATTGGGTTGGAAGCATCCTATTCCAACAAAAAATTCAAACAGCAGAGTATGAAGATGCCGGTTTACAACGCTTCAATAATACGATTGCTACTACTTTATTAGGATTTGCTCAAATTTTCTTTATCATGGGACAACCCGTTTTAGCCTGGATTTTTGCCGGAATGGTTATGGTTGCTTCCGGGATTGCCCTGTTGGGTTTTTGTGTTGGTTGTTATTTGTACTATCAATTCAAAATTCAACGATATAGAATATTTAAACCTTAATTCTGCTCATTAATTGCTTCCCATCCCGCAAGAAATGCTTGTTCATTGAAAGCATAATATTTGGGAGCAATTCTGTTGGCGATTACTTTCAAGAATATATTTGAATCAATTCCTGTGAGGGCAGCCAATGATCCTAATAAAACAACGTTGGAGGCTTTGGGATAACCTATGTCCTCAGCAATTTTCACTCCTTTAATCCAATAATGTTGAGATGTAAAGGGTCCGACAGCATTTTTTATTTCCTCATCGGTTGGATAGTTCCCCATTCCAGAACTGACCGTTACAGGTACAATCGAATAATCATTGATCAGCACCAAACCTTGTTTTCTTATTTGGTCAATCGAACGTAATACTTCCAACTTTTCAAAAGCAATCAATATATCTACTTCTCCCTGTGAAATAATTGGAGAGAACACCTTTTTTCCCCAACGGATAAATGAGATCACATTACCACCACGTTGTGACATACCGTGAATTTCGGCTTTTTTAACATCAAATTCCAAAGCCAACCCAAGGTCTGCCAATACGTTACTGGCTAGAATTGTTCCCTGTCCACCAACACCGGTCAGCAAGAAATTGATGCCATTAGAATAATTTAGTTGAATTTTTCCTGTTTCCATTTTTAAATCTCTTCGGATTTTTTTATTGCTAATACTTGATCTCGAAAAAGGATTGCATCACGAGGGCATACCTGAGCGCAAATTTCACAACCAGTACACAACTCCTGATCAATTACCGCCAATGGCCGATGATATTTTGGATCCAACGCTTCAGATTTCAAGATTGCTGGGCACCCAATACGGAAACAAACAGTACAACCATTACATTGATCATTTACAAACAATGGAATGTACTTTTTCCTGGCTGAAGGCAATAAAGCACATTCTTCCTTTGTAATTAAAACTGCTGGTCCATCTTCCTTAATCCATTGTTTTAAAGTTTTTTCAATTCTTTCGACTTCGTAGGCTTCGACAGTTTCCACTTTTTCAATACAACAAGCCTTAACCAGTTTTTCGATATCTACCTCTATCGTTGCTTGATTTTGTAATGTGAATCCCGTACCAGGGTTATCCTGGTGTCCTGTCATACCAGTCACACGATTGTCCATTATGATTGTAATTACATTGCTTCGGTTATATGCCACATTGATTAAAGCAGGAATACCCGTGTGAAAAAATGTTGAATCACCAATCACGGCAACATGCCTTTCAGCATCACCCGCCACAGCAGCTCCATGCGCGACCCCGATGCTGGCTCCCATACAACCACAGGTATCAATGGTGGATAATGGAGGAGCAACTCCTAATGTGTAACAACCAATATCTCCATTTACAGGAACTTTTAGTTTTGACAAAACATAAAAAGAGGAACGATGTGGACAACCTGGGCATAAGGTAGGAGGCCGAGCTGGCAATGGAATATTCATCGTTACAGGTTTTTGTTCATCCAATACCTCTAATAAACCTGCTTTTTCTGCAGCTTTACGGACAATAATTGGATTTAATTCCCCTGTCAAAGGAAAAATTGATTTGGTGT
>DAOUGX010000244.1:0-17423 GCA_034428855.1 Anaerolineaceae bacterium
TGGTAATGTTGGGCAGGCATTTGCAGAATTATTATTAAAAAAACAAGAAACAATAAGAAAAGAATTCGATATTGAGTTTATCGTAACAGGTATTTATACAAAAAAACATGGTAGTGCAATCAATTCAGGCGGAGTGAATCTGAAGAGAGCACTCGAATTTATTGTAAAGGGAATAACATTATCAAATTTATCCGAAGATAATCGTGTCTCATCGCCTGAAAGTTTCATAAATGATAGCTCGGCTGAAATTTTCGTCGAATGTACACCTTTAAACCCTTTCGATGGGCAACCAGCACTTAACTTTAATAAAATCGCTCTTAATCGTGGAAAACATGTTGTAACAGCCAATAAAGGTCCGGTTGTATTTGGGTTTAAAGAATTATCGGATTTATCAAAGGATAGAAACAAAGGTTTCTATTTTGAATCCGCCGTGATGGATGGCGCACCAATTTTTTCATTATTTCGAGAAACATTACCTTTGATTGAATTAAAAGGATTTTCAGGGATTTTAAATTCTTGCACGAATTATTTGCTTGACTTTATGAACGCCGGGTTATCACTAAATGATGCTGTAGATAAAGCACAATCAATAGGAATTACTGAAACAGACCCAAGTGCAGATATTGATGGCTGGGATGCAGCCATCAAAGTGGCGGCTTTAGTTTCAGTGCTGATGGGCATTCCAACCACACCACAACAGATAAATCGTTCTGGTATTCGTGAGATCACTTCTGAGATGATCCAATCAGCTAAACTTAATGGTGAGAAATGGAAATTGGTTTGTTCTGCAAAGCGTCAGGGTGAAAGATTGGTTGAAGCCAGTGTACAACCTCGAAAAGTAAAAGCTGATTCACCTCTATATCTTGTAGATGGAACCAGCTCTTTTGTTCAATTCGAGACAGATGTATTACCTGGGTTAGGAATTCTTGAAAAAGATCCTGGACCTCAAACTACTGCGTATGGTTTATTGGCAGATATTATGAATATAATCAAAAAGTTCTACATCTAGACACTGCATCAAGATTTAATTAACGATAAAAAATTAATCAAAATCATTTTTTTATTTTTGGTCAGTTGTTTCAGTGAGAATTTCTTCCTCTTGTTTTAGATTCTTCCAACGTATAAACAGACTGACAATATATCCAATAATTGAACCAAAAATAACTACATATCCAGCGATAAAATAATTTAAGGTGTCGATTGTGCTATTCATATTTTCTCCATCTGTTAATCTTGAATATTCAGTTTTAATTCTTCAACCTGACTGTTTAATTTTCCCAAACGAATTCGATGCCAAACGAGGTCAATGAAAAGGATGGAAAAAACAACAATACTGACCATTAAAGTCTGGAACATTGTAGGTGTCATATCAAACGTACCAACAGCAGATGGATCAGAGCCTGCGATTACGACAGGGTGGATGGTTCTAAAAATTCGGATGGAGAAAAATGTTAAAGGGACACTGAGAAATCCAACAATAGCATATACAGCACCAAATCGCCCTCTTCTTTCTGGATCATCAATTCCTTGTCTTAACATTAGATAGGCTATGTAGACTAACTCCATGATGGTCGCAGTTGTTAATCTTGGATCCCATGTCCACCATGTATTCCAGATGGGTCTTGCCCAAATCGAACCAGTTACAATATTAATAAAAATAAAGACAATACCGATTTCGACAGAGGCTACTCCAACCAAATCCCATATTTTTGTTTTCTTCACCAGGTAAAGAACGCCTGCCACAGCTGCAAACAAAAAGGAAAGCATACCTACCCAACCTGCAGCGACGTGGAAATAAAAAACTTTTTGAACAGCACCCATTACTCTTTCAATTGGTGCATAAAAAAATACCATTGCGGTTGCAGCCAGGACAGTTACTAAAGTTACGACATCCAGAATTTTTAAAAATAATGGTTTCTTCATTTCTTCCTCCTTATGATTATTCCTCAACGATCGAATCAAACACCATGAACGCAACAGAAGTGAAAACAATATCATACACAATCAAAAGATTAATCCATGTTTGTACATCTACTAAAGGAAAACCACTTAATATACCAGCAGAAGCTTTCACAGCAGCAATTACGACCGGCAATATGATGGGAAAAAGCAAAATCGGCAATAAAATATCCCTTGTTCTTGCCTGTACTGACATGCTTGCTAGTAAAGTACCAATTGCCACATATCCTTCTGACCCTAAAAATATGACTAAGAGCAAAGCAGGCGAGAAAATATTTGTATTGTATAAGATGCTATATAAAGGCAAAACAATAAGGGCAACAATCAGCATAAAAACCCAATTTGCCAGGCTTTTGCCAAAATAAATGGCAGTTCTATCAACTGGTGCTAACAATAAGCCATCCAAACATCCTCGGTCTTTTTCAACAGACATAGATCTATTCAAACCAAGATTACCAGCAAAAATAATAGTTACCCATAAAATTCCTGCAGTTAATGACGAGCGGGTTTTTGGATCTAATTCCAACGCAAAATTGAAAATAAAAATAACCAATAAGGAAAAGACTAACATTGCGCTGAGCAATTCCTTTCCTCTCAATTCTGCAATTAAATCTTTCCAAACGACAGCGAACATAGCTTTGAAGAATGAGGTTTTGGGCTGCATATTAATTTCCACCAACAGCATCTATTTCAGCGACCACTGACTGATAATATTCCAATAAACCATGTTTGGGCAAATCTTTGGAAAATTTCGAAGCATGAATCTTCCCTTTATATAAAACATCAAAACGAGTGGCTAAACTGGCAACCCGTGGGAAGTCATGGGAGGTCATAACAACGGTTCTACCTCGAGCTGCAATTTGTTGAAGAAGTGTGTCGAGCATATTGGCAGCGTCCTGGTCTAATCCTGTATGAGGTTCATCCATTAATAAAACTTCAGGATCGTGAAGTATGGCTCTACCAATTGCCAATCTTTGTTGCATTCCTCGAGAGAAAGTTCGAACCAAATCCTTCTTTCGTTTGGATAACCCAACCAATTGTAAAATTTCATCAATTTTTTCCCTGGGATTTTCCAGGTCATACAAACGACTATAAAAACGTAAATTTTCTTCAGCACTCAGATCTCCATACAGGAGAGGTAAATGCGACACAACACCTAATTTTTTTCTAACTTCAGAAGATTGTGAAGGTAAAAAATATCCTGCAATCTTTATTTCTCCTAAATTTGGTTTTGATAAGGAGGATAGAATTCTTAATAAGGTGGTCTTTCCTGCGCCATTGGAGCCTAATAAAGCCACAAATTCACCTTCTTGAACGGAGAAGTCTAATTTTCTTAAAACTTGTTTATGACCAAATCTTTTGACTAAATTCTTCACTTCAATGATTGCAGGCACAAATTATTCCTCAGATTTTTTTAAATTCTTTATTTGATTTATTAATTCATTACGTCGATTCTTGTATGCTTTCTCCGGAATCTCACCAGATTTGAATGCATCATCCAACGCTATGACTGCATCCATCAAACTTTCAACGTCATCATCAATTGATTCATCAAGTTCAGCAACTTGTGTTTTCAATTTACTTCTGAAATAAAAGATCGCCAATAGTATCGCTAGTAGAAATACTGATCCTCCAATAATCAGACTTGTCGAATTACTATTCTGGACAACCGAAACCTCATCTTTAATTTTTCCACTTAAATTCATGGATATTGATTCATTTGCATTCATAACTCCCCCAGAGTAGGTCTGAATTTTCATTCCTTGAATATCACGCTCTCCAGAGAAAGATAATTGTTCACTTGAAAATTTCGCAGTATTTGCTGGAATCATGAAAATGGAAGCATTAACCAAAAACGGTAATTCAATTTCCAAATCCAAGGATTTTTCATAGGGCAACTCAAATGCATAAAGAACCTGGACGGAAGCATTTGCTCCAAAAGCTTGCATAACACCAAATCCATCCTCCAATTGAATAAATTCTCGTCCCAGTAATCCATTTTCAAATTGTAGATTTTGTGCGCCTTCCGGTAACTTAAACTTCACCAATGGTGTTTGATCATCCTTCGGGACGATAACGCTGTCTGTTGGATTCTGGATAACATACATTTCAACAACTTGAATTGTATTCTCAGCTATAAAATCAAAAAATACATGCATTCTTTCAGCGTATAGTGAACTAGCATCCGTGGAAGTCTTTTTAATTTCGATTGGTAATTCTACAATCCCATTATCATCTAAAGTCAAATCATGTAAAACATCCGAGGTGTGTTGAATACCATCAATTACAACAGAAGCCTGGTAAATTCTTCCATCAACATACACCAGGTCTACAAACTGATAAGAACCATCCCCATCTACCGGACTATCCAATTGGAAAGCTAACTCCATACCATCATATGCAGTTAACGAAATAGTTAATCCATTCGATAAATTCTCCAGGTTTGATAATTTTCCAACTATCGAAAAAGAAGAAATATTAATTACCGCTGGAGGAGTCTCTGAAGAGTTATCATCCTGTTCAGATCCACCAGCTTGAATTTCTGAATTTCCTTCATTTGCTTCGAATCCTAAATACCTTACATAACTGGCAACAGCCAATTGTTGGTCGCCATCTATCACGTCGGAAAAACCAGGCATCTCAGAACCAATTCCTTCTGAAATAACAGCCATAATATCTGATAATGATTTTTCAGCCATGGCACTTGCATTTTGAAGCGGGAAATTTTCTTCTGTATGGCACTCAACACAGTTTTGATTGAAAATTTGCTCTCCTAGTTCAATATTTTCTTTTGATAATGACAATGTTAATGCGTAAGCAGTCACATCCCACCGTTCTCTATCAGAAAGACTTTGAAAACCAGGCATAAATTTTTCGAAATTTCCGATGGTAACCACACGATACCAGTCAATTGGTTTGGCATTATTGGCTATGAATAAATCCCCTAATGGTGTGACAGGATTTGGTAGTTGTCCACTTTGCGGTCCATCTCCCATACCAGTCTCACCATGACATGCAACACATTTTTGAGAAAAAATACTCTTTCCATTCTGTATATCAGGTTCCACCATTGGTAAGACTACTGTGGATGAAGAAGGTGCTTGAGTCAGAATAGGAGCAGGTTGAACTAAATTAGGAGGGGGTGTAATATCAGCGGCTAATGAAATCGAACATCCGGAAAGCAAGGTTAAAACAAAGATAGCAAAAATAATCTTAATCTGTGATTTTTTCATATGGTTTCTTTCAAAAATTAAAGTGTATTTCCACACTTTGAACAGAATTTATCATTTTTAGAAATTGGTTTGCCACATTTCGGGCAAAAGCCGTCAGGTTTTGACTCCTTCGTCCGTTTTCTGGCTGCAATCATAGATTCAACATCGACGTCTTTTTCGAAAAATTCTTGATTATCCTCAGAATTTGCTTGATTTGTCCCTAAAATGGCTTCAATCCTTTGAATTTGATCGATCGATTTTTCATCTCCACCAATTTCATCTAATTTTTTAATGATTTCTGCACCTTTGTGGAGTAAAAATTGTCGCTGAGTCGGATAATCTTCTTCAGGAATTTTTCCAAGGCTGTAATCGAAATCCAATTCCTGTAAAGCCCTTAATATTCGTTCACGTTCTGCCAACATCGCGGATATATGCATTTCCTTTTCCAGGGCTGGAACAGCCTGAGTAATCAGAACCCTATGCCTTCGTTCATCAATGAAAGGTTGAAATATGAAAACAACTACAACAACCAGAATGCCTAATAATAAAAATATAGAGCCAATATCCATTTTTTCTCCTCTATTGATTCAATGCAGTGTCTATCATGCTGGTAATTTCATTGATTGACATAAATGGTCCAATTTTTCTGGCTGCCAACCGTCCAGTTCCATCAATGATATATGTTTCAGGAACACCGCTTATTCGAAAAATTTGGGAAATAGCGGTTCGCAAATCTGGTCCGTTTGGATATGTAATATCAAATTTCTCCAGGTAACCCAAAGCTTCTGTTTCAGTATCAACATAATCTACGCCCAGGAAAACGACTTTCCCGGAATCTTCGTAATAACGCCAGGCTTCTTCCAGTTCAGCTGCCTCTTGTTCACACGGTTTACACCAGGATGCCCAAAAGTTGATTACTACAACTTTACCAATTAAATCCTCTGTATTAATTTTTTCGCCATCAAAAGTAGACAACTCAAAAGAAGGAACTTTTTGTCCAATTTGAACAGGACCTTCCTGCGCATTTTTTAGACCCCAACCAATTAAAGCAAGAAAACCTAATAGAACAACAAAGACCCCGATGACAATCCAACGGGGAAGTTTTTTGGGGGGTTTTATTTCTTCAGTGTTCAAATTTTCCATTTTTGCTCCTAGGTTAAGTCCTCATTTTTTTTCAGATGATTCAATGCCTCTTCAACTTCTTGGAGGTATTTATCATCGCTTACTTTTGTTTCTTGGATAATCTTATTTGGAGATTTCTTTAACTTGCTGATATTTACATAAACAAGGATGATGCCTCCGATAAAAACGATTGGAGGAAGAATATATACTAACCAATTTAGTCCACGTGCAGGAGGTTGACCTAATACCCGATCACCATATTGATCAACAAAATATTGTTTAATTTGTTCGTTCGTCCATCCGGCTGTTAACTTCTCTTTTATGAGAGCTCTCCATTGTGCACATGCTTGCGTTGGACACACATCTAAAGGGATGTTTTCGCATACCGGACAATATAATTCTTTTGCTACTGAATTAACTTGATCATCGGTTGGAAAATCATTTTGCGCCAAACTATTATTGTTAGGCAGCAATATAACCATCAACATGGCTAACAATATCATTATTTTTATTGGATATAAATATGTTTTTAAACTCATTGGTTGATTTCCCTCAGATTATGTTTCTGAAACGAGTTTTCCGGATTTATTTTTCATCATTTTTGCAGGAACAATTTCGAGATTCTTTTCAGGATCTGGCCAGGCAGCAATAAATGACCCAATCACAAGCAAAATTCCACCATACCAAAGCCAATTGATAAGGGGGTTATGAAATACCTTGAAGGTTGCTCCTAATGAAGATATTTGCTCCCAATTAACCAAAATAACATACAAATCATCTTCGACCGTACTCCTCACACCGGGAATTGTCATTGGTTGTTGACTATCGTAATAAAAATCACGTCGCGGGTATAACTCTCCAAGATCTTTACCATTTTTTGCCACGGAAAGAACAGCCCTGGCGACATTCCTTCCATCTGCAACATCAAATTCAGCAAGATTTTGAAATGTAACTGTATAACCAGCTAAACTAATGCTTTCTCCTGGGGCTAACCTGCCTTGCGTCTCAGTCTGGAATAATTCAATACCAATGATTCCAATCGCCATCATAACAACACTCAGATGAATTACATAACCACCATATCGACGTCGATTTCGACCGGCTAATTTCCACAACGCCACAAGATAATTCTCACCGTTCTTTTTGTGTCTGGCTCTCATTCCTCTCCAAAATTCATAGATCGTAACAAAAGCCGCAAGAGATGCTACCCCAAGACCGATCAAAGCCCCAACACTTCGGATGCCAGATATTACCAGGATGACTAAAAGCGCAATTGAAGCAAGTGTCGGAATCCAAATAGCTTTTCCTAGAGTTTTCCAGGTAGAATGCCCCCACGCAGATAATGGTGCAATACCCATCAATAACAACAATGCTGCAAAAAGTGGTCCAGTAGTACTGTTATAGAATGGAGGGCCAACAGTCACTTTTTGACCAGTTAGGAGTTCAGAAATTAAAGGATATACTGTTCCCCAAAAGACAACAACAAGAATTCCCAGGAATAATAAATTATTTACTAAGAAAAGAGATTCCCTCGATAATAGAGAAGTCATCACACCTTCTGAGCGAAGTTCATCCCACCTCTTAATCAACATAGCTAAGGAGATTATAAAAGATACTCCAATAAAGATAAAAAACATCGGTCCAATTGCACTTTGAGCAAATGCATGTACAGAAGAAAGTACACCGGACCGGGTTAAAAATGTCCCGAAGATCACCAACGAATATGTGAAAATCACCAGTATCATGTTCCAGCGTTTGAACAATCCTCTTTTCTCCTGGATCATAACGGAATGAAGAAATGCTGTACCTGATAACCATGGCATGAAGGCTGCATTTTCAACGGGATCCCAGGCCCAATATCCTCCCCATCCGAGCACATCATAAGCCCATCGGCTTCCTAAAATCAAACCTATTGATAAAAACATCCAGGCAACTAAAGTCCACCGTCTGGTTAAACGAATCCACCGATCATCTTTTCTCCCAGTGATGAGGGCAGCCATACCAAATGCGTAAGGAATCACGAAGGAAACAAATCCCAAGTAAAGCATGGGGGGGTGAATGATCATTCCGGGATGACGCAATAATGGATTAAGCCCTCTTCCATCAAAAGGATTAATCAATTGGCTTCCAGCAGGTGCAAACATCGCTACTAATTCACCACCAGAAGGAGTAGTCCAAAATCGGACGAATGGGTTTTCAAAGGCAATAATTAATAATAGGAAAAATGCTAAAGTAACAGAAGTGACAATTATCACCCACGGAAGTAAATCCAGATCTCTATCCCACCGTCTTAAGGTAACTGCTGTCCCAAAGGCAGCCATTAACCATGCCCAGAAAACTAACGAACCGGCCTGTCCTCCCCATAATGCTGTTATTTTTAAATATAGTGGCATAGTACTGCTGGTTACATTATAGACATATTGAACTTCATAATTTTGATTAATCAACAAAACTATAATACTAATGACAGTAATTGTTATGAGTGGAAAGGTTAAAAGAAGCGCTAATCTAGCGCTTTCGACAAATTTGTATAAATTTTTCCGTTCTCCATAAACTGCGGCAATAATTGCATAAATACTCACAATTAAAGTAATAACCAAAGAGCCATATCCAAGGTTTGCAATCATAAGTTCTCCAATTTTGAATTATGAAACAATCAGCTATTTTCTGATTGTTCAGGAACTGCTTCTTCGTATTTTGTCGGGCATTTTAAGAGAAGCTCTGACGCATGAAAAATGCCATTTTCATCCATTTTTCCTGTCATAATCGCCTGAGCTTCATTTTGTAATAAATCAGGCATAACTCCTTCATAAATGACAACGATTCGATTCGCATCTGGATTAATGACAGCTTGATGTAAAACAAATGCCAAACCACCTTGTGCATCAATCTCTTTATTATCACCTGGAACATGGGCAACTTCAAATTTCAAAATAAGATTTTCCGTGTCATATTCGATTGTGTCACCTAAAACGGCACCAGAAACACGTATATCCTTGCCAACAATTTCATCTTGTCGAACTTTAATTTCATCTACTGTAAGAAAATATTGAGCACCTGCTTTTGTATTGGTAATGATGAGCAATATGATGGCAGCAATAATCAAAACTCCACCAAATATAAATTTTTTTTGACTGCCTTTTGCAGGTGAATTAATTCTCGCCTCTTCCATGAAACCTCCGGATAAATCAATTATTTATTTTCTAATTTTCACATAAAGAGATTAATAGAGGGTTAAATTTATTAGACCATAAATAATATCTCTATTATCTAATTTTGAAAATTATATCATCCATCAGGTCAATGGTTTTAGGAATAAAATTAGAACTCATTAATATTTCTTTTTTTCTTCCATTGAATTTTATTATTTAATAATAATTCCTCAATCTTTTGAGAGAATTCCATTTTTGGATGGGTTTCATTTGGTTTAGATTCTAATTTTAATAATATCAATTTTGCTATTTCTAAGGCTGAGGAGGGTTTACCTAATAATTTTGCATTTTTTTGCGTCAATTTAAGTTTATTTTCTTCATTCAATAATAAATGTCCTAGATTTTCAATAAATTCAATTGGATTTTTCGTCCAGAATCCTGCCTTTCCATCCTGGACAAATTGGGCATTTCCTGATTCCTGACCTGGAATTACATCAATCAGGATCAATGGTAATCCTGAAGCCAGCGCTTCTGTAACGATCAAACCCCCTGCTTTTGTAATGATCAAATCCGAAGCTCTCATGAATTCGGGCATCTGATCCACAAATTCATAAATCTTAGTTTCATGATGCCATTCATAATCCAACAATTCATCATAGAGAATTTTATCTTTTCCGGTAACAACAATTAGCTGAAAAGAAAAACCAGTGTGGTTAAGAATGTGCAAAAAATCTTTGAAATGTTCTACCCGTTTACTTCCAACAGCTAATATTGTAGTTAATGAGTCTTTCCAACCTAATTTTTTTCTTAAATCCTGTTTGCTTTCTTTTAAGAGAAAAATTTTCGGATTAACAGGTATACCAATAACACTTATCTTTTCTGAATCAACCCCAGCTTCTATTGCATCTTTTTTTACAATTTCAGTAGGCACCACCAGCAGATCAACTTTGTCATTAAACCAAATTTGGTGGACAGTGGCTAGATCCGTTACTATTGTTACCATCGGGATATTTAATTTCTGGAGTGTCTTAACCGCAACAAAAGGAGCTTGATACAAAGGATATGTATTAATAATGATATCAGGTTGATATTCATCAATTAATTCATTGAATACTTCATACAGAGTGACCATGAGTATTGTTTCCAAAATTGTTACAGGGATGGGTGAATCACTGATTTCATATCCAAATTTGTACAGTTCTGGTACGTCTCTTACCCATTTATCATATTCACTTTGTGAATCACGAATAAAGAAAGGTGCTTTTTTATTATCAAGTGGATTAACCAAAGCAATTTCATATTTGTCTGCAGCTAAGTCTTCTAAGGCATTCTTAATTGCATTTGAGGCACTTCTATGACCAAAACCAGCATCTGCTGTCAAAATCAGGATCCTTTTTTTATTATTTTGCAAAATTCACCTCAAAATTTTCGGTCTGACCGTCATTCAGGAATTTCATTAATATTCTCAAGCCAAAATCAGACGATTGTTCTTTAATTTGTTTTCGGTTTCCAGAAAATAATTGACTAAATGTCCATGAACCAACTGGAGTAGCGAGACCAAACCATACCAATCCAACAGGTTTTTCTGGGGTGCCACCTCCAGGACCAGCAATTCCACTTACAGAAAGACCTATCAACATCTCAATTGGTAGTTCTTTTGAAAATAATTTTCTAACCCCGTTTGCCATTTCAATTACTGTTTCTTTACTTACTGCACCAAAATTATTAAGTGTTTCTGGTTTTACACCTAAAATTGTTCTTTTGGCTTCATAAGCATAAGCACATACACCGCCCATGAAATATTCGGACGAACCAGCAATATTCGTAATTCTATGGCTAATTAAACCACCTGTACATGATTCAGCTACCACGAGCTTCAAATTCAAATTAACTAAAAGGGAACCTATTTCCTTTTCATAATTTTCATTCATATGTTCTCCTTTTTTGTGACGAATAACCACATCCCTATTATAATTTGCAAATATAATAATAGATCACACTTCAAAAAGGCACATATGTTTTGACAGCAACAGCGACATTTCACTTTCCATCTGGTTTTTTATGGGGAACCTCAACATCTGGTTATCAGGTTGAGGGTAACAATTTAAATACAAATTGGACCCAATGGGAAAACCAGCCTGGAAAAATACTTGAAAATCAAAAAGTAGGAAAAGCGTGCGATTGGTGGGCAGGGCGATGGAAAGAAGATATGGATCGAGCGGTAGTAACTCACCAGAATTCCCATCGATTATCAATTGAGTGGAGTCGTATTCAACCTGAAATGAATAGGTGGGATGAATTTTCACTGGATCATTATAGAGAAATTTTACGTGGATTACGGGATCGTGGAATTCTTCCAATAATCACTCTCCACCATTTTACGGAGCCAATTTGGATTACCGAACTGGGAAGTTGGGAAAATGGTGAGATGGTGCAATTTTATGAAAAGTATGTTTCAAAAATTGTTGAAGGGTTGAAAGAATATTGTAATATTTGGATTCCTATCAATGAACCAAATGTGCTAGCTCATCAGGCATATATTGAAGGAAATTTTCCGCCTGGAAAAACAAGTCTGGCATTGAGCTTCTCCGCCCTCTCAAACATGGTAAAAGCACACATTGCTGCATACAATGTCATCAAAAGAATATCTCCAACCAGTAGAGTAGGAACAGCGATAAATTATCGAGCCTTTTGGCCAGAAAACAAACATAATCCATTTGATTTGTGGATGTCAAATTTTCTTCATCTTCAATTCAATGATGCGTTTATGAAAGCAGTACAACTTGGTACCTTACACTATGCACTTAAAAAAGAAAAAATTTCCAATTTTCCAAATTCCTTTGATTTTTTGGGTTTAAATTACTACTCTGGTGATAATGTTAAATTTCATCCATTAAGAGGAAAAGATTTGTTCCATCAACGAACTTATCCTCAATTAAGCGAAATTAGTGAAAATGGTTTCATGGCAAACATACCACCAGGTATTGAAAAAGCAATTCAATGGGCTCTGTCATATAACAAACCAATAATCATTACCGAAAATGGAATAGAAGATTCGAATGATCTTTTACGCCCCCGATATCTACTGGAACATATTCATAGAGTGTGGCGTGCTGCTAACTTAAATTATCAAATCAAAGGATATTTTCATTGGACACTCGTCGATAATTTTGAGTGGGAACGTGGTTGGTCTCAACGTTTTGGATTATGGAAGTTAAATTTACTTGATCAAACACGAATTAAAACAAGAAGTACAGACCTATATTCACAGATATGTAAAACCAACTCAATTTCTAGTGAATTGGTTAATAAATTCGCTCCATCAATATATTCAAAATTATTTCCTGAGTAATGAAATATATTTGTTTATATTGACGTAGAGTTATGGATTTCTATTGGCATTTGAACAATAAAAGTAGTGCCTTTCCCAACCTCAGAATCTACAGTTATTTTCCCCTGATGTAAATGGACAATATATTGAGAGATTGATAATCCTAATCCAAAACCGGAGCTGTGATTTCTGGTTCTTGATTTTTCACCTCGATAAAATCTATCAAAAATTTTTTGTAAATCTTTTTTTGCAATCCCTGGACCGTTATCTTTTATCTTTATGATAGAAAATTGTTTTTCAAGTACAACATCGATGGAAACTTTTCCACCTTCTGGAGTATATTGGATTGCGTTTCCTAGTAAGTTCAAAAAGACTTGTTTAATTCGATCCCGATCTCCATACATCATTATTTGGTCCATACTTTCAATAGAAATAGTCATTCTATCAGCAGCCAGCGTTTGAATATGGTGGATCACCTCGCACATTAATTCATCCAAGGAAAATTGTCTGATATCCAATGGAATTTCACCGGTTTCTGCCTGAGAAAGGAATAATAAATTCCCTACTAATCTCGTTAACCTATCAACCTCATTTTCAATGCTGATTAATGATTCAATGTCGTATTGTTTATATTTTTTCATCAAACCCACTTCCCCTTTTATGACTGTAAGTGGCGTTCTCAATTCATGGCTGATGTCAGTCACTAATTGTTTCTGTGATTCGAGGATTTGATCCAATTTTCCGAGTGTCTCATTAAATGAAAAAATTAATTGCCCTACTTCATCATCCTTTTGTTGGTCACTAATGGGAATTCTTCTGGAAAGGTCATTGGTTTCGGTTATTTCTTTTGCAAACTCGGTAACAGTCATTAATGGATGTAATGTTTTCCTGGTCATTATCCAACTTAAAATCGCTGCTACTATTAATGCAATTATTAAAAGGATCACTAAAACGATTGCCAAAGTTCTTAATGTAATATCTACTAAGGTTAAATCCAGGGCTACTTGCAATATACCTACTGGACCACGAGCAGTCTCTAGTGGAACTGTTATTACCCTAAATCTTGTACCTTCTATATTGCTGTTCCGAAAAACTAATTTCCCTTGTTTGAGCCCATTTTCGTCGAGTGAAAACGTAAATGTGTTAGGTCTTGAAATCAGTAATTGACTTGAATTTTGCCAAATTTGTACGTAGGGATTTTCAATTGGGAGAAATTCAAAAACTTGTTCAGAAATGATTTGGTTTTCAGAGGTGACGCTTAAGCCATTAATGATTCTTTGGGTAGAAAACGATAATCTTTGATCGATTTGATCCAGCAAAATTGCATTAACTAAACCATAGACTAATAAACCCAATATCGCCAGTAATCCCCCTATTAAACCAGTGAATAGTAATGTCAGTCTGGATTGTAATGACATTAAGGTGTTTCACGCATAACATATCCGACCCCACGGACGGTATGAATTAAGCGAATTTCTCCTTTTTCTTCAATTTTTTGGCGTAGATACCGAATATATACATCCAAAACATTACTTTCACCGCCAAAATCGTAACCCCAAACACGGTCAAAAATTACTTCTCTGGTTAATACTTGTCTGGGATGACGAAGAAAGAGTTCCAACAAATCATATTCTTTTGCGGTTAAATTGATGGTACGATTTCCTCGAGTTGCCTGACGTGTTGAAGTATCTAAAACCAGGTCTGCCATACTCAAAGTGATGGTTCGCTCAGATTTGGTCCTTCTCAATAATGCACGAATTCTGGCAGTTAATTCTTCAATTTCGAATGGTTTCACCATGTAATCATCTACTCCAGCGTCTAATCCCATTACCCGATCATTGGTAGTGTCTTTCGCTGTAAGCATAATAATGGGAACATTATCTTCAGATGAACGAATTCGATCACAAAATTCCAACCCATCCATACCTGGTAACATCCAATCAAGAATGATTAAATCAGGATGAAACTTTTTATATATATCGTAACCAGTTTCACCATCAAAAGCATTTTCAACATTATAACCTTCGTAAGTTAACGTTCTCTTCAGAACTCGCACTATGGCTTGATCATCCTCAACGATTAAGATTCGCTCATTCATGATCTTCCCTCCAATAAATCAGGCTCAAATTATTTTAGATTTCTAAATTTGTAAAAATAATTATAGATTAACTTTACCAAGTAAAAAAGAGAGATTCCAGTATGTTTTTTTCAAATTACTAAAAATAAATCCTGAAAAATCATATTTTTCTATGCATTATAATCAATCACATGGATAACATTTACAAACCCGCGCTTCTTATTGAAACAAAACAACAACTTGGGGAGATGGTTTCACAATTGCAAAGTCAACCAAAAATTGGAGTGGATACTGAATCGAATAGTTTGTTTGAATATCAAGAAAAAATTTGTCTTATTCAATTTTCTACTCCTGATCAGGATTTCCTGGTTGATACCATACTTTTAAATGATCTGACACCACTGGAGGAAATATTTTCTACATCTAAAATTGAGAAAATTTTTCACGCTGCAGAATATGATTTGATGTGCCTGAAGAGAGATTATCAATTTCAATTTAACAATATCTTTGACACGATGATCGCCTCACGAACTTTGGGAATCCGTTCCATAGGATTGCAATCTTTATTAAAAGAATATTTTGATGTTGATGTCGAAAAAAAATATCAACGAGCAAATTGGGGAAAACGACCATTATCTTTGGAAATGCAAAAATATGCTCAATGTGATACCCACTATTTAATAAAATTACGAGAAATTCTTTTTGAAGAATTGGTGCAAATGGATAGATTGAAATTAGCACTTGAAGATTTTACACGAACAACCCAGGTAGTACCATTTGTGAATAATAAAAATCAAAATCATTATTGGAAAATAATAAAAGGGAATACACTCAGTCCAAAACAAGAGTCCGTATTAATGGAAGTTTATTTTTTAAGAGAGAAGCTAGCCAATCAATTAAATCGCCCTCCTTTTAAAGTTTTTAACAATAAAGTAGTCCTTGATTTAGCCAAAAAAATACCTAACACGGAGAATCAGTTAAACAATATAGAAGAACTTTCTCCAAAAATCATTCAAAAATATGGTAATTTGATACTCGAAGCAATATCTAGAGGAGAACAACAATTATCTGCAAATAGGAAAGAGAAATGTCGCCCGGATTCATCTTTTTTACAGAAATTGGATGTGTTAAAAAATTGGAGAAAGAAAAAAGGGATGGATTTTTCAGTAGAGTCAGACGTTATTCTTCCAAAAGAACATATGGAATTAATTGCACATACTGATAATTGTAGTTTTGATGAAATAAAAATCATTATGCAAAACATTCCTTATCGTTTTGAAAAATTTGGAAAAGAAATTTTTTCAATAGTAGAAGGAATAAAATAATATGAAAATACATTTTTTAGGGGCTGCCAGAACAGTAACCGGTTCCCAATTATTATTGGAGATTAACAACTCAAAAATTCTGATGGAATGTGGGCTATTTCAAGGCAAAAGAGCTGATACTTATCAATTTAATCAACATTTTCAGTTCTCTCCAGAAAAAATTGATGCTGTTCTTTTATCTCATGCTCATATTGATCATAGTGGGAATTTACCAAATTTGGTAAAACAAGGTTATGCGAATCGAATTTATGCTACGGCTGCTACCGTTAGTCTGGCAGAGATTATGCTTAGGGATTCTGGTTACATACAGGAATCAGATGTTCAATATGTAAACAAAAAACGGGAGAAACGGGGTGAGCCACCCGTAGAACCACTTTACACATTCGAAGACGCTGAAAAAGCCTGTGACCTGTTCACTCCTGTCCAATACAATCAAACTTTTGAATTGATTGAGGGATTAAACGTAACCTTTGTGGATTCAGGTCACATCCTGGGTTCTGCTTCTATAATATTGGACGTTTTCGAAAATGGGGTAAAAAAGAGAATTTGGTTTTCTGGAGACATAGGAAGAGACGGATTACCTTTGTTAAAAGATCCTATCATGCCCGTGAATGCAGATTACATGATCATGGAATGCACCTATGGTGACAAAAACCATGTAGATCCTGATCTTGCATTTCAAGAATTTCGAGAAGTTGTTATCAATACAATTCGTCGTGGTGGAAAGGTAATCATCCCTGCTTTTGCAGTTGGCAGAACTCAAGAATTGGTGTATTTTCTCAATCAGATGCTGGATGCCAAAGATATCCCTCCAATTCCTATATATATTGATAGTCCTTTGGCGATCAATACGACTGAAATTTTTCGAAAGTATGCTTATTTGTTTGATGAGGAGACAAAAATTTTTCTGGAACAGGGTAAACATCAGGCTTTGACAAGCCCGAATATATTCTATACAAGGACAGTGGAGGAATCAAAAAAAATCAATGATGTTAAAGGACCAGCTATCATTATTTCTGCTTCAGGAATGGCTGAGACTGGTAGAATTCTCCACCACTTAAGAAACAATATTGAAAATCCGAATAATACAATTATGATCGTCTCCTGGCAAGCACCACACACTCTCGGTAGACGTTTGGCAGAAAGGCAAAAAACTGTAAGAATTTTTGGACAACTTTTCGAAAGAAGAGCTGAAATTGCAACAATTGGTGGTTTATCAGCTCATGCAGATCAGACAAAACTTCT
>DAOUGX010000245.1:0-4378 GCA_034428855.1 Anaerolineaceae bacterium
GACTACATAAAAATCTCGATGTCCTTCTTCAAAGATATCAATAAAGCGTTCTCCAAAGCGTCTTGATGCACTGAATGGAGCTTCATTTACCACAGCCAGGATTTCTTCATCACTACAATCCACAACATAGCGTACCGTCACACCATACAATAATGCCGTATTAACACGATCCATCGCCAACAATTCATCTTTTATTGGCGGAGCGATCGGGCAGGTACCCATTCCACTAATGATCTTGGCGATATCAAATCCTTTGCGATAAAGACGCCAAACAGATGCCTCAACCGTTCGAGAACATACCTGAATCGATCCGGTAATACTGGCTGTCTTAGTAGCTAAGATGTAGACATTTTCTGGTCGAATCTTGCACGCCTCGGCTACCATTTCAGCAATGCTTTCATCAGGGATTTCCTGGGTCTGGGCTGCAAATACAGTCTCGTGATGAATATCTTGGTAATGCCAGGACTGTGAAAAGATATCATTTCTAGCGATGGCACGTGCAGGGCCTGATCCAATTGGATTTATATAACCAGGAATATCTTTTCCTGGCATTTTCCAACCTGAAAACTGGGATGATAAGGTTGCTTCAACCGGTCTATCAATGTAAACATCGATGGATGGAAAGTGTAATTCTCCTAAGTGGAATTGACCAAAATCAATATGACCCATCCCGCCAATCGTTGCTTCAACCAATAATTTTCCAGCCTGAAATCCGCCAGGTGCTTCCACACCCATATCAACCACAGTTGCTCCATTTTTCAAATGGACGACTTTGCAGTTCAATTGTTCTGCGAAGGGTAGTATTTTTTCTTTGACGATCTTTACTGCTTGTTGATTGATACTGAACATATTTCCTCCGGATATTTTTTTTAATTTGTTTATTAATTTAATTAGTGTTTGATATATGGTTTTCCCATTGCTGCAGGTGACCGAACCTTACCCACAAATCCAACCATCGCCAGCATTGCCATAATGTAGGGAATCATCAATAAAAACTGATAAGGAACACCCAGGTTCATAACCTGAATTTGCATTTGAGCAGCATCAGCGGCTCCAAATAACAAACATGCCAATAATACTCCCCAGGGGTTAAATTTTCCTAAAACTATCGCTGAAATTGCGATCCAACCTCTTCCGGCAGATATATTTTCTGTGAAATAAGCAGTTTGAGTTAATGTTAAGAACGCTCCACCCATTGAAGCCAACATACCACTGACGACAACCGCTAGGTAGCGATTTAGGATAACATTCACACCAGCAGTATCTGCTACCTGTGGATTCTCTCCCACTGCCCGAAAATTTAAACCAGGTGTCGTGCGGTAGAAAAACCAGGCAATAATGATGACCATCACAATGCCACCATATACCATCCAGCTATGAGATAAAAATATCTCACCAATGATCGGAATAGAACTCAATTTACCAAAATTCACATTCCCAAACAAAGTAGCTGCTGGATTAGCTGTACTGATTCCAATCAGACGAAAAAGGTAACCAGTAATACCCAGGCTGAAAACACCAATCCCAAGTCCGGTTACTAATTGGCTAACCCGCAAATGGATGGAGGTAAACGCTAACAACAAACCTAATAGACCGCCTGATGCTATCCCCATTAGTAAGCCTATCCAGGGATTTCCGGAAACATATGAACCATAATACCCAAAATAAGCCCCACAAAGCATCATGCCTTCTAATCCAAAATTGTAAACACCAGCCTTTTGAGAAATTAATCCACCAAGACTAGGAAATAACAGCGGAATCGACATGCGAATTGACATGCTTAACCACGTCACAATAGTTGTCATCCAGGGAAGGTCCATTAGGCTCTCCCTCCTATCACTGTCTCTGACAACTTATTTGTCAAATAACCACTGGCAATGACAAAAACAATGATCAATCCTTGAATTACATTTAATAATGGGAAAGGCACACCTGCTCCACGCTGCATGGCTCCCATTCCGACCCTGATTACTGCAAACAATAAAGCCGCCAACAGGATTCCAATCGGATTATATCGACCCATTACTGCTACTCCAATCCCATCGTATCCATATCCTGCTGAAAAACCATTAACAATTTTAAATTGGGTGCCCATTAATTCCATTGCACCACCCATACCTGCCAAACCACCTGTGGTAAGTAACGCTACCACAGTTGCCCAAACAATATTGATACCAGCATATGCTGCTGCTTTGCGATTAGCACCAACAGTGCGCATCTGATATCCAATAGGAGTGCGATAGATCAAATAAAATACACCTGCCGTCACCAGAAGGGAAATTAAAAATCCCAGGTGCAAAGGTGTATTTGCTAATATGATAGGTAATTTTGCGCTTGGTAACACTGTTGAAGAAACATATAAGTAGCTTTCTGGTGGTTTGATCGGTCCATGGATCAGAAAATCAACCAATAAGATGGCTACATAGTTCAACATCATTGTATTGATTAATTCATCAGATCCCAAGAATATCTTCAGCATACCAGCTATGCCAGCCCAGACTGCACCAAAAATAACGCCGGCTAGTATACTCAAGACAACATGTAGTACCGGATTAAGTCCATCGATATACGCACCAACCAGGACGGCGCCGACTGCACCCATCAAAAGCTGACCTTCCGCGCCGACATTAAAGAAGCCGGATTTGTGAGCAATGGCAAAACTCAAACTACAAAACAAAAGCGGGACAAATCGAGTCAGTGTTTCCCCAAAACCATAACGATTTCCAAACGAACCTTTTATCAAATAAGTAATCGCTTCCCACGGATTAATCCCTGCGATAGCAATTAAGATTCCTCCGATCACAAGAGCCAGAGCAATAGCCATGATCGAAATCAGCATCGAAATCAATCCCATATTATTTCTGGCGAACATGAGTATCCGCTCTTTGGTCGGTGATGAAATGTTGCTAGTGGTGGATAATTCACTCATTTTCTATTCCTATGTTTCAATCCACAATAAGGGGGTTCTCCCCTCGATAAATTATCGAGGGGAGAGTTATTGGGTTATTCCCACATATATTTATCTGAAGGAGGTGTCTCGACTTTTCCGTCAACCATTTCCTGAGTTGCCACTTCCACAGCATCTTTTACTTCCTGTGTAACAGCTGCATTAAAAGGTGCCAAATATTCCACACCTTCTTTTACACCTAACACATAAACTTTTCCCCATTCAAGATCGCCATTGATCAATCCTTCAACTGCAACCGTGATATAACGACCGCTATCGAGGACATTACTGGTTAGAACTAATTCGGGGGCTAAAGAATTTCGATCCACAGATGAACCGATGGCAAATGTATTATTTTCTTTCGCTGCTTCGATGGCTCCAACTGTGCCCATTCCAGCATTTGCATACACAATATCTGCTCCATCTTTAATCGCAGCAGTTGCCATTTCTTTTGCTTTCACGACATCATCAAAACTACCCGTGAACAGATGCAGAATTTCCACGTCGGGATTTTTGGTAATCGCACCCATGTACATCGCATTAACCATGGTTAAAGCGATGGGTGATTGTGATACTGTGACCATGGCTATTTTATTGGTCTTGGTCATCATACCAGCCACGACACCAGCCAGATAAACGCCTTGCCAGTTGGTAGCATCCAATGCAACAATATTGGGTGAATTTGCTAAGTAACCAGTTACACCAAATTTTACATTTGGAAATTCTGGAGCAACTTCATTCACAGCTTCTGTGAAATAAAGTTCGTGAGCATATACCAGATCATAACCTTCAGATGCATAGCTACGCAAGACATCTTTGACTGTTGCATCTCCGACGCTTTCCTGATAACTGACTTCCAAATTGTATTTATCTTTCAAAGCCATTAATGCTTCGTATCCGGCCTGGGCGTATCCACCATCTTTAATGGTCGTGTTGAAAATCATGGCAACACGTAACGGCTTTTCAGCAGCTGGTTCTTCCACGACTGGTTCCTCAGCGGCCGGTTCTTCCACGACTGGCTCTTCGGCTACTGGTTCTTCTGCAACTGGTGCTTCAGCAGCGGGTGAACAGGCGGCTAAAATGCCAACCAATAATACGAACAACATAAACAAACTAAATTTCTTCATGGTTTCTCCTCAACATTAGGTTATTTTTTTCCTTAAACGATTTTTCCTTAATTTAATTCTATTGATCATCTCCTTCCTTTCAGTGTCTATGTGAGCCAGCCATCAGTAAACCTATTTCTTCAATATCCGTTGATGAAGTCGCTTGGCCCACAATTTCACCTTCATAGATAACTAAAATTCGATCTGATAATTTCCGCACCTCTTCCAGATCAGTAGAAATTAATAATATTGTGACCCCTTTTTCACGAGCTTCTAATAATTTTTTGTGAACATACTCAATAGCCCCAACATCCAACCCCCAGGT